>NZ_JBSGIV010000027.1:0-87535 GCF_053605225.1 Micromonospora sp. NPDC003944 | reverse complement strand
CTTCCCTCCTCGACGCTCTTCCGATCTCCCCGCGCCCCCGCGCCCCCGCGCCCCCGCGCCCCCGCGCCCCCGCGCCTCAAGATCCGCGCAACTTCGGTGATGTTGCTGCATCGAGCCGTCGTGAGGCAGCAACATCCCCGAAGTTGCGCGGGTTGAGGCTCTCGATCGGGCGACGGGTGCTCGTCTACCGCTCTCGAACGGCGAGGAGGCCGAACAGGTCGGGGACCCCACCGGGGCCCGCCTCGACGACCCGGACCAGCCGAAGGTCGGCGGCCACCGTCGCGTTGACAAGGTCGGCGAGGGGGAGGTGCCAGGCGCCCACCCGTACCCGTACCCCGCTGGTGTTCCAACTGTCGAAGCTGCGGGACCGGTCGGCGTACCGCGCGTCGACGACGACCCGCGGATGCTGTCCCCAGTCGGCGAACGCGCCCACGAAACACGGGTGCACACCCACGTGCACGAAGCGCCCGCCGGGTCGCAGCACCCGGGCGACCTCCCGCAGCACCGCCGGGTAGTCGGGAAGGTCGGTGCTGGCCAGCACACACATCGCCGCCGACAGCGACGCGTCGGCGACCGGCAGGGCGGTCGCGTCACCCCTGGCCACCGGCAACCGCCCGCTCGCGTGCCGCAACTGCCCACCGGACAGGTCCACGCCCACCGGCGTCCACCCCAGACCCGCCGGCACCACGGCATGCGCGCCGGTGCCACAGCAGATGTCGAGGCAGGACCCCTCGCCCACGCCGAGCAGGTCCGCCACCGTCGTGTGCACCCGCCGGAGATAGGCGCCGCCGCCGGAGATGTAATGCTCGTACCAGTCCGCGTGGGCGTCGTACGCCGGTATGTTCGTCGTCCCCATCCGCTGAGACTAGGGATCGAGCCTCGCCGCTCCTGGCCCGTTCTTCCGAGGGCAGACGTGGGGCCGACCGGGCTACGACGAACTCGCCGCCGCCCCCGCACGACGACCCGGTAGGAGGTTGGGCGAGGTGTCGGACATTCCGCTCGACAATTACGGTCGGGTGTTGGCCGGAGATAACGAGGGCTACGTCATTCACGTCCACGGGTTCGTGTGCCTAGGTCCCGAGGCGACATGAGCTGGCTTGACCCCGTTAGGTGGTCCGCCGCCGCCCGCCGTACGTCCACCCAGAGGGCGATCGCGAGGCGGCCGGCGGCAGGCCCCTGTTCAGCGGGTGGCGGCGGCGACGGCGGCGCGCACCTTCGCGGCGTCGCCCGGGGCCGGGTGCTCCCAGTCGGTCGGGCTGGCCGAGTAGAGCGTGCCGTACGCCGGGGTGTCCGGCTGGTAGCGCCACCCCTCGGCCAACGGGCCGACGTCGACCGCGTCGTAGCCGATCCGGTCCAGGAAGGCGGTCACCTCGGCCTTCGCTGCGGCGTCGTCGCCGGCGATCGCGAGGGCGCTACGGTCGGCGGCCCCGGACGGCCGGGGAAGCGCGGCCAGGCCCTTGAAGTAGATGTTGTTGAAGACCTTGACCACCCGTGACTCCGGCAGGTGCCGCTGCAGCAGCTCGCTGCTCGTGGTCTCGCCCGAGTCCAGTTCCGGGAAGGCGCCGTCGCGCTGCGGGTAGTAGTTGTTGGTGTCGATGACGACCTTGCCGGCCAGCGGTTCCACCGGCACCGCCCGGTACGCCTTCAGCGGCACGGTGACCACCACGAGGTCACCGACCTGCGCCGCGTCCTGCGCGGTGCCGGCGCTGGCGTGCTCACCAAGGGTCTCGACCAGGTCGGTGAGGGTCTCCGGGCCCCGCGAGTTGCTCAGCACCACGTCGTAGCCGGCGTCGACGGCCAGCCGGGCCACGGTGCCGCCGATGTTGCCACTGCCGATCAGTCCCACAGTTGTCATGCTCGTCCCCAACTCCGTGCGCCCACGACGAATTCCCGACCAGGCTGGTAGGTTATTTCGATCACCCACCGTCGGGTGGCTGCGCAGACTGCTCGCGGCCGTCGCCGTCGCGGCGGATGCCTGGTGGCGGCGCTGCGCGTCCGTCCCGCACACCGTACTGGCCACCCCTGGTCGCCGACGGCTCTCCGAGGAGGTGCCACTCTCCGGTGACGGCGGTCCGGGTCGGCGCGGCCTCGCCGTGATCGCACTCGATCCAGGATGTAGTGGCGTCCGGGAGTCGGGAGGCCACTACATCCATGTTCGAGCGCGATCAAGGCGGCCCGGAGGTCGAGCGGCCCGGCGATCAAGGCGGCCCGGAGGTCGAGGCGGCCCGGAGGGTCGACTCAGGCGGTGGGGAGGGTCTTCTCGATGGCTTCGCGGAGGTCGTCGGAGGCGGGCTCGACCGTGGGGGCGAAGCGGGCGGCGACCGAGCCGTCCGGGGCGACCAGGAACTTCTCGAAGTTCCAGCGCACGTCGCCGGTGTGCCCGTCGGCGTCCGGAGTGTCCACGAGCGCGGCGTAGAGCGGGTGCCGGTCCGGGCCGTTGACGTCGACCTTCTCCGTCAGCGGGAAGGTGACCCCGTAGTTGACCTGGCAGAAGTCGCTGATCTCGGCGGCGCTGCCCGGCTCCTGCCCGGCGAACTGGTTGCATGGCACGCCGAGGACCACCAGGCCCCGGTCGGCGTAGGTGTCGGCGAGCTTCTGCAGGCCGGCGTACTGCGGGGTGAGGCCACAGCGGGAGGCCACGTTGACGACGAGCAACGCCTTACCGCGGTAGCGGTCCAGGTTGGCGGGGCCGCCGTTGAGGGTGTCGATCGGGGTGTCGAAGGCGGTCATGGGCCGAGGCTACGCGCCGGCCGGGCGTCGGGGCGGGGTGGGCGCAGCGTACGCACTCCGTGCACCAGGAGAAATCGAAACATGCGCATCTTGACGAACTGATGACGTCGTGAGTACCGTCTCACCATCTCTTTTGGAAAGTTTCCTAACAGTTCGGGAGACGCCTCATGAAAAGATCGCTCCGCCGGGCCCTCTGGGCCGGTGCCGTGGTCGCCGTGGCCGTCGCGACGGTGCCGGTGACCACCGCGTTCGGCGCCGGCACGGTCACCACCACCTTCACCAAGGCGCAGGACTGGGGGACCGGTCACGAGACGAGGGTGACCGTCACCAACGGTTCCAGCGCCACGGTCACCACCTGGCGCATCGAGTTCGACCTGCCGTCCGGCACCACCATCAGCAGCGCGTGGGACGCCGACGTCACGAGCAGCGGCAACCACTACGTCGCGGTCAAGAAGAGCTGGGCCGGTGGCATCGCCCCGGGCGCGTCGTTCAGCTGGGGCTACAACGGCAGCGGTGCCTACAAGGCGCCGCTGAACTGCACCATCAACGGTGCGGCCTGCGGCGGCGGGACCACCCCGCCGACCACGACCCCGCCGACCACCACCCCACCGACGACGACGCCGCCCACCACCCCACCGCCCACCACGCCACCGCCGACCACCAACCCGCCGACGGGTGGCAAGAAGATCGTCGGCTACTTCGCCGAGTGGGGCGTCTACGGGCGTAACTACCACGTCAAGAACATCCAGACCAGCGGCTCGGCCGCCAAGCTGACCCACATCCTGTACGCCTTCGGCAACACCACCGGCGGTCGTTGCGCCATCGGTGACAGCTACGCCGACTACGAGAAGGCGTACACCGCGGCGGAGAGCGTGGACGGCGTCGCCGACACCTGGGACCAGCCGCTGCGTGGCAGCTTCAACCAGCTGCGCAAGCTCAAGCAGCTCAACCCGCACCTGAAGGTGATCTGGTCGTTCGGCGGCTGGACCTGGTCCGGTGGCTTCACCCAGGCCGCGCAGAACCCGGCCGCGTTCGCCGAGAGCTGCTACAACCTCGTCGAGGACCCGCGCTGGGCGGACGTCTTCGACGGCATCGACGTCGACTGGGAGTACCCGAACGCCTGCGGTCTGAGCTGTGACAGCAGCGGCCCGAACGCGTTCAAGAACGTGATCAGCGCGTTGCGGTCGAGGTTCGGGTCCAGTGCCCTGGTCACCGCCGCCATCACCGCGGACGGCAGCAACGGCGGCAAGATCGACGCCACCGACTACGCCGGTGCCATCGGCAACCTCAACTGGCTGATGCCGATGACCTACGACTACTTCGGCGCGTTCAACGCCCAGGGCCCGACCGCCCCGCACTCGCCGCTGACGTCGTACACCGGCATCCCGCAGCAGGGCTTCAACTCCGACGCGGCGATCCAGAAGCTCAAGAGCAAGGGCATCCCGGCCAACAAGCTGCTGCTCGGCATCGGCTTCTACGGTCGGGGCTGGACCGGCGTCACCCAGGCCGCCCCGGGAGGCAGCGCCACCGGCGCGGCGCCGGGCACCTACGAGGCCGGCATCGAGGACTACAAGGTCCTCAAGAACACCTGCCCGGCCACCGGCACGGTCGGCGGCACCGCGTACGCCAAGTGCGGCAGCAACTGGTGGAGCTACGACACCCCGTCGACAATCAACGGCAAGATGACGTACGCGAACAACCAGGGCCTCGGTGGCGCGTTCTTCTGGGAGCTCTCCGGTGACACGAGCAACGGCGAGCTCATCGGCGCCATCAAGGGCGGTCTCGGCTGAGCCGAGGGCCGACGCACCACCCACACGGCGGGGAGGGGCCCGCACCGTCCCTTCCCGCCCGTGACACAACGGCCCGGTCGACGCCATGCGTCGGCCGGGCCGCCGCCGTTGGGCTCCCACAGCCCGATGTGGCAGACTCGCGGCTCGGCACGTCTCGATCTCACCGTCGACGGAGGTGATCATGCGCCGGACCCACCGCAGGCTTGCGGCGAGCGCCGCCGGGCTGGTGCTGCTGCCGGTTGCCCTGGTCGGCTGCGGGTTCGGTGGCGGAGACGAGGACGAATCCGCCGCCAAGCCGGCCCGAGCCCCTGCCGAGGAGGCCGCCACCCGCTCTCGGGAGCGCGTGCAGGCGTACCTCGACGCGATGGCGGCCAAGGACGTCGACGCCGGCCGCAGCCAGCTCTGCGCTCTGCTGCACGACGGCTTCGACCTGGGCGCCACCGGTCCCAACGGTGACTTCGCCGACCACTTCCAGGTGCCGGAGGCGGCCATCACCGACATCCGGTCCGGTCCGCTCGGCCAGGAGGTCAGCGTCTCGGTCTCGGTCGCGGTCGGCAAACGCACCGTCACCCGGCCGCTGGTCTTCACCGTGACCCGGGACGGAAGCGACTGGTGCATCGCCAGCGAGGCGCCGGGTGGGCAGCCCGCCGCCCCGACGCCGACCGGCGTCGCCCCCACCCGCGCGTCCTGACCAGCGCCCGGCAGATTGATCTCCCATCTGCCGGAACCGTCCCCCTCGCCGCCCGGTCACCCCGACCGTCGCCGTACGCTTTCTGTCATGCGCCATGAGTGGCATCAGCTGAGCCATCCCGCGGTGGGTAGCCCGGGCCTGCAGACCAGCCGACCGACGATCGACTCCGCCGAGGACGCCGCGCTCGGCCTGGACCGATGGCGGGAGCTGCCCCGCGAGCAGGTCCCGCCGTGGTCCGACCCGGCGGCCGTGGCCGCGGTCTGCAAGGTCCTCGACACCGTGCCGTCGGTCGTCGCGCCCTACGAGGTCGACCAGCTCCGGCAGAAGCTCGCCCTGGTCTGCGAGGGCAAGGCGTTCCTGCTCCAGGGCGGTGACTGCGCCGAGACGTTCGTCGACAACACCGAGAGCCACCTGCTGGCCAACGCCCGCACCCTGCTCCAGATGGCGATCGTGCTCACCTACGGCGCGTCGCTTCCGGTGGTCAAGGTCGCCCGGGTCGCCGGGCAGTACACGAAGCCGCGTTCGCTGCCCACCGACGCGCGCGGCCTCCCCGCGTACCGCGGCGACATGATCAACTCACTGGAGGCCGACCCGGCCGCCCGGGTCGCCGACCCGCAGCGCATGATCCGGGCGTACGCCAACTCGGCGGCGGCGATGAACATGCTCCGGGCGTACCTCGCCGGTGGGCTCGCCGACCTGCACGCTGTGCACGACTGGAACAAGGGCTTCGTGAAGAACTCCCCGGCGGGGGAGCGCTACGAGGCGATCGCCCGGGAGATCGACCGGGCGCTGGCCTTCATCCGGGCCTGCGGCATGACCGACGACGAGGCGCTGCGCACCGTCACGCTCTACTGCTCCCACGAGGCCCTCGCCCTGGAGTACGACCGGGCGCTCACCCGGGTCTCCGACCGTCGGGCCTACGGGCTTTCCGGGCACTTCCTCTGGATCGGCGAGCGCACCCGGCAGATCAGCGGAGCGCACATCGACTTCATCTCCCGGATCGCCAACCCGATCGGGGTCAAGCTCGGCCCGACCACCTCCCCGGACGAGGCGATCGAGCTGTGCGAGAAGCTCAACCCGGACAACGTCCCCGGCCGGCTCACGCTGATCAGCCGGATGGGCAACCATCGGGTACGCGACGCGCTGCCGCCGATCGTCGCCAAGGTCACCGCGGCCGGCGCCAAGGTGGTCTGGCAGTGCGACCCGATGCACGGCAACACACACGAGTCGTCGAACGGCTACAAGACCCGGCACTTCGACCGCATCGTCGACGAGGTGCTCGGCTACTTCGAGGTGCACCGAGGGCTGGATACCCACCCCGGCGGCCTGCACGTCGAGTTGACAGGTGAGGACGTCACCGAGTGCCTCGGCGGCGCCCAGGGCATCGAGGACCTCGACCTGCCGGACCGCTACGAAACCGCCTGCGACCCGCGACTCAACACCCAGCAGTCGTTGGAGTTGGCCTTCCTCGTAGCGGAGATGCTCCGTGGCTGACGCGAGGAGTGAGCTTGCGAGCCCCGCAGTCGGCAGCCGAAGGGATGACAGTGGCTGATCTTGTGGACCTGCGGTCCGACACGGTGACCCGGCCGACCGCCGGGATGCGGGAGGCGATGGCCACCGCCGAGGTGGGCGACGACGTCTACGGCGAGGACCCGACCGTCAACGCCCTCGAAGCCGAGGTGGCGGCCCTGTTCGGGCACGAGGCGGCGCTGTTCGCCCCGACCGGGTCGATGGCGAACCAGATCGCTCTGCAGCTGCTGGTGTCGCCGGGTGACGAGGTGCTCTGCGACGCCGACGCGCACGTGGTCACGTACGAGATCGGCGCCGCAGCCGCGTACGGCGGAATTTCCTCGCGGACCTGGCCTGCGGTGGGCGCGGACATCGACCCGGAGGTGGTGGCCGGGATGATCCGGCCGGACGGCTACTTCGCCGTCCCCACCCGTGCGATCGCCGTCGAGCAGACCCACAATCGTGGCGGTGGCGGGGTGATTCCGCTGGCCACCCTGCGGGACCTGCGCGGGGTCGCCGACGACGCGGGTCTCGCGCTGCACTGCGACGGCGCCCGGATCTGGCACGCGCACGTGGCCGACGGGGTGCCGCTGATCGAGTACGGTCGGCTCTTCGACACGCTGTCGGTCTGCCTCTCCAAGGGCCTCGGCGCGCCGGTCGGCTCGGTCGTGGTGGGCAGCGCGGAGAAGATCGCGCGGGCCCGGGTGATCCGCAAGCGGATGGGCGGTGGCATGCGTCAGGCTGGCATTCTGGCCGCCGCCGGCCGGTACGCGCTCGCGCAGCACATCGACCGGCTGGCCGACGACCACGCGAAGGCGGCCCGGCTCGCCGAGGCGGTCGCGCCGTTCGGTGTGCTGGCGACCACCGTGCGCACCAACCTGGTCGCGCTTGACCTGACCAAGCACACCCTGGACGCCCGTGCCCTGGCGGCCGTCGCACGGGACGAGGGGGTGCTCATCTCGGTGCTCGGCCCGCGTACCGCCCGCCTGGTCACCCACCTGGGCGTCAGCGACGCGGACATCGACCGCGCAGTCGAAGCCCTGCCCCGAATCCTGACGGCGTCCTAACCCCGCCCGTCCTCCTCGCTGCTGTTGATCAAGAGGTTTGCGTCATCCACACGCCGGAATCTGACGCAAACCTCTTGATCAACCAAGGCCGGCGGGGTGGGCAGGGGGTCGGGTTATGGGCGGAGGCGGGTGAGGGTCTGGATGTCGGCGGCGTGGCCGATCTGCTTCTCGCTCGGGGTCTCCACGACCACGGGGACGCCAGCGGTTGCCGGGTGGGTCATCAGCTCGGCGAAGGCCGGCTCGCCGATGGTGCCCTTGCCGATGTTCTCGTGCCGATCCCGGGTGGAGCCGCACAGGTCCTTCGAATCGTTGGCGTGGACCAGCCGCAGCCGGTCCGCACCGACGGTGGCCACCAGGGTGTCCAGGGTCGTCGTCATGCCACCCTCGGCCGCCAGGTCGTGGCCGGCCGCCCAGGCGTGGCACGTGTCGAAGCAGACCCCGAGCATGGGGTGCCCGTCCACCGCGTCCAGGTAGGGCCCGAGCTGCTCCACCCGGGAGGCCAGTGACCGGCCCCCGCCCGCGCTCGGCTCGACGAGCAACATCGGCCCGCCGGCGTCGGCGGCCCAGTCGAGCAGCGGCAGCAACACCTCGCGGACCTGTCGCATCGCCGCCTCGGCGTGCCCCTCGTCCACCGAACTGCCCGCGTGGAACACCACCCCCCGCGCACCGATAGCCACGCCCCGACGCAGCGCGTGCGCCAGCGTCTGGGCCGACTTCTCGACCGTGGCCGGGGTGGGCGAGCCGAGGTTGACCAGCAGCGCGGCGTGAATGAACGCGGGAATGCCCCGCTCGGCGCAACCGTCGCGGAACAGGGCGTCCTGCACGGGGTCGCCGGCGGGCAGCGCCCAGCCCCGCGAGTTGGAGACGTAGACCTGCGCCACCTGCGCGCCGGTCGCGTCGACGTACGGCAGGGCGGCCTTCGCCAACCCACCCGAGGCCGGAGTGTGCGCGCCCACCGGGCGCTTCGGGACCGCCGGCATCAGAAGCACGTCAGGGTGACCGGGGTGCCGGGCGGCACCTGCGAGTTCTCGCCCGGGATTTGGATCCGGACGGTGGCGTTCGGGTTGACCGCCATCGTGACCGGGTAGCCCTGGCCCTCGAGCGCCTGCTTGGCCTGCTGGCACGGCAGGTCGATCACCCGTGGCATGACGAGCAGCGGCGGGCCCTTGCTGACGTCGAGCTTGACCTTGGCGCCCTTCTCCACGCCGGTGCCATCGGCCGGGCTCTGGCCGAGGATCTCGTCCCTCGGCTTGTCGGAGTCCTTGTAGGTCTCCTCCAGCTGCAGGTTGAGCTGGGCCAGCGCCGTCCGGGCGTCGGTCAGGCTCTTGCCGACCAGGTTCGGGACCGTCACCGGCGCCCTGCCCCGGCTCAGAATGAGGGTGACCTTCGCCCCTGGTTTGACCTCGGCACCCACCTTGGGGGAGCTGTCCACCACGACCCCGGCCGGCAGGCTGTCGTCGTAGCGGGGGGTGCCCTTGGCCACCACCAGCTTCGCGTTGACCAGATCAGCCTCGGCGAGCTCGAACTCCTTGCCGATCACGTCCGGCACGGGGAAACGCTCCGGGCCGAGAGAGAGGGTCAGGGTGATCGTGCCACCCTTGAGGATCTTGGCAGCGGACGCCGGGCTCTGGCCCAGCACGCTGTCCTTCGGGGCCTTCTCGTCGAAGCGCGGCTCACCGTACTTGAGGACGAGCCCGGCGCGGTCGGCCTGCGCCTGCGCGTCGGCCTTGCTCAGGCTCACCAGCTGCGGAGCCTCCGTGTAGCGGCCGGCGCCGAACCACCAACCCCCGAGCGCGGCCACCAGGCCCAGCGTCACCACCACGGCCGCCACGGCCAGCCGGCCACGGGGGTTGTTCAGCACCGTGCTGCGCAGCGCGGCGAGGCGGGCGCCCAGACCCTCGGCCGGCTCCGGGGCGGCCCGGCGTCGCCCTGGCCCCTGGCTGCTGGCCCCCTCGGGCAGGCGTGCCCACGATGGGCGGTTGGGCGGCTGGACCGTCGAGACCATCATGGTCGGCTGGGAGAGCGACGGCGCGTCGCTGATCGGACGGAGCACCGCGGTGTGGCTGTTGGCGTCGCCGAGCCGGTCCCGGGCAACCTGCACCTCGGCCAGCAACGCGCCGGCGTCCGCGGGCCGGGCGTCGGGATCACGCCGGGTGGCCCGCTGCACGAGGTCGTCGAGGACCGACGGCAGGCCCGGCACCAGCGTCGAGGGCGCCGGCACGTCACGGTCGACGTGCTGCCAGGCGACGTCCACCGGGCGGTCCCCGTCGTACGGCACGCGGCCGGTGAGCATCTCGAACAGCACGATGCCGGCCGAGTAGACGTCGGTGCGCGGGTCGGCGCGGCCCTCGGTGACCAGCTCCGGGGCGACGTACGCCACGGTGGCCATCAGCTGGTTGCCCTGCTCCTCGTCGGCACTCGCCTCGACCGCCCGGGCCAGCCCGAAGTCGGCGACCTTCACGACGCTGTCGACGAGGTTCGCGACGCCCCCGGTAGGCGCCTCCGCGACCAACACGTTCTCCGGTTTGACGTCGCGGTGCACGAGGCCGGCCCGGTGCGCGGCGGCGATCGCGGCGAGCATCTGCTCGGCGATGGCCAGCGCCTCGTCCGGGTTGAGCCGGCGTCGCTCGGCGAGCACGTCGCGCAGCGTGCGGCCACGGACGTACTCCATCACCAGGTACGGCAGGCCGGCGTGCGTGCCCTGGTCGTAGACCGCCACCACGTTCGGGTGGGTCAACCGGGCGATGGTCTTCGCCTCGTCGGTGAACCGGGCCACGAAGTTGGCGATCCGGGCCCGAGCCTCACTCGCCTGGGTCGGATGAATGATCTTGACAGCGACGGTGCGCTCGAGGCGTTCGTCGGTGGCGGTGTACACGGTCGCCATGCCACCACGGGCCACGCGACCGCGAATGCGGTAGCGCCCGTCGATCAGCGAGCCCAGCAACGTGTCGGCGACCTGAGTGTCCATCGGCAGGCAGTCTATGTGTCCAGGGAGTGAAGGATGAACAGGATGCTACAGCCGTACGCCGAACCAGTCCGTCCCGCCGCGCTCACCGCCCCCTTACGCGCTGGTCAGCGACGGTCGGAGGAGGAGGCGCGGACGGTTCGTCCGGGGTGCCGGTGGCTCGTCGCGGCGGTGGCGTGGCAGGGTGGTCGGGTGACCGAACCCGTACCCGACCAGGCCGCGCCCGGCCTGGAGCTCGCCGGCCCCACCGACCCGGCCGGCTGGCTGACCCTGCCCGACGTCGCCGAACGCCTCGACGTGTCGATCAGCAAGGTGCACCAGATGATCCGTGACCGGGAGTTGCTCGCGGTCCGCCGTGACGGCGTCCGCCGGATCCCGGCGGACCTGGTCGCCAACCAGACCGTGCTCAAGCACCTGCCCGGCGTGCTCAACCTGCTCTCCGACAACGGCTACGACGACGAGGCGGCCCTGCGCTGGCTCTACGAGCCGGACGACACCCTCCCCGGCGCCACCCCGGCCGCCGCCCTCTCCGGCGACCAGGCCCGCGAGGTGAAACGCCGAGCCCAAGCCGAAGGCTTCTAGCCGTCTCCCCGGACCCGCCCCTCAACGCCGGAGGGCGGGAGGGGCGGGTCCGGGGGTTAGTCGGCTCGGCGGGTTGCTGCTATGGCCAGGTCGACCAGGGCCTGGCGGGCCTCGGTGTCGAGGTCGACGGCGCTCAGGGAGGCCAGGGCGGTGTCGGTGAGAGTGACGATCCGCTGTTCGGTACGGGCCAGCGCTCCGCTGCTCGAGATCACCTCGCGGAGCCGGGCCACCCCTTGCTCGTCCAGCTCCGGGTCGCCGAGCCGGCTGATCAACAGCGCGCGGCCGGCGTCGTCGGTCGCTTCCACGGTTGCCGCCACCAGATAGGTGCGTTTGCCCTCGCGTAGATCGTCTCCGGCCGGCTTGCCGGTCAGCGCCGGGTCGCCGAAGACCCCCAGCACGTCGTCGCGGAGCTGGAACGCCTCGCCCAGCGGCAACCCGTACGCCGAGTAGGCCGTCCGTACGTCCTCCGACGCGTCGGCCAGCGCGGCGCCGAGCAGCATCGGACGCTCGACGGTGTACTTCGCGGACTTGTACCGGGCGACCTTGCTGGCCCGCTCCACCGAGGTGTCCCCGGTGACCTGCGTCAGCACGTCGAGGTACTGCCCGACGGTCACCTCGGTGCGCATCTCGTCGAAGACCGGCCGGGCCCGGGCCAGCGACCACAGGTCCAGGCCCGCGGAGTGCAGCAGCTCGTCGGACCAGACCAGGCACAGGTCACCGAGCAGGATGGCCGCGGCGTCGCCGAAACCGTCCGGGTCACCGCCCCAGCCCGCCTCCCGGTGTCGGGTGGCGAAGCGTCGGTGTATTGCGGGCTCGCCGCGACGGGTGTCGGAACGGTCCATCAGGTCGTCGTGGATCAGGGCGCTGGCCTGGACGAACTCCAGCGCGGCCAGGGCGGTGACCACCTGGTCGCCGTCCAGCCCGCCGGCCCCCCGAAACCCCCAGTACGCGAATGCTGGACGCAGCCGCTTGCCGCCACCGAGCACGAACGCCTCGATCGCCTCGGCCACCGGGCTCAGCGCGTCGTCCACGGCTGCGAGCCGGACCCGCTGGCCGGCCAGGAACTCGGTGAGCGCCTTGTCCACCCGCTGCCGCAGGCCGGCGCGGTCGACGGGGGACACGGGAGCAGCGTGGGTCACGCACCGACGCTAGCCGGTCGTCATGGCACGTGCTCCACCGCCACGCATAGTCCCGCCGGTGCGACCGGGACCCGTTCGCCCAGCCGGTCGGGCGCGGACCCCCGGGGCACGGGCCGGCCCGGTGGCCCGCGTCGTGCCGGCCCGACGGGTGGCAGCGGCGGCCTCGGCGAGCACCACCAGCGGCACGTCCAGGACGACGGCGAGCCAGCCGAGCCAGAACCCGCCCGGCACACGACGCTGTCTCTCCCACCGGGAGACCTCGTGCCGACTCAGCGTCGACACCCCGGCGGCGGCACACAACTCGGCGGCGGCGCGCTGCTGGCTCCAGCCACGGGCCAGTCGGCACCGGGCCAGCAGCGGCCCGAGCTGCGCGGGGCGCGGCGGTGCGGGCGGGATCATGGGTCCTCCTGGCGGGCGTCGGTGCGGTGACGACCCACCCGCCCGACCGGGCGGGCCCGGCGTCACCGCTCGGTTGCTGACCCCCGCACGAGACCCGGAGCCACCCCCGCCGCCCCTCCCGCGCCGCCCCTTTCTACCTCGGAGGTACGACGCCCTTCCGCCCGCCGGGTCGGGCGCGCGCTGCGACACCGCCAACGAGCTCGCGGTGCGCACTGCGACACCGCCCCCGGCTTACGGCGCGCGCTGCGACACCGCCAACGGGCTCACGGCGGGCCGGGCGGGGCCACCCACCGGGCCGGTGGCATCGGCCGCCGGGTGGGAAGGGCCTGGGTCCTGGTGCGATCGACCGCTAGAGTCGGACCGTGGCGCTCGGTCTTCCTTCGACACTCCCCAATCCGCAGCCGGCGATCGGGGAGCTCATCCGTGAGCACCAGCCGACCTTCTCGTTCGAGTTCTTCCCGCCCAAGACCGACGCGGGGGAGCAGCTGCTCTGGCAGGCCATCCGCGAGCTGGAGTCGCTGCGCCCGTCGTTCGTGTCGATCACGTATGGCGCGGGCGGCTCGACCCGGGACACCACCGTCGCGGTGACCGAGCGGATCGCCACCGAGACGACCCTGCTGCCGATGGCCCACCTGACCGCGGTCAACCACTCCGTCGCCGAGCTGCGACACGTGGTCGGCCGGCTCGCCGGGGTGGGCGTGCGCAACGTCCTGGCTGTTCGTGGCGACCCCCCGGGCAATCCGAGCGGTGAGTGGATCCGCCACCCCGAGGGCGTGGACTACGCCGAGGACCTGGTCCGTCTGGTGCGCGACGCCGGCGACTTCAGCGTCGGCGTGGCGGCCTTCCCGTACAAGCACCCCCGCTCACCCGACGTGGCCAGCGACACCGCCCAGTTCGTCCGCAAGTGTCGGGCCGGCGCGGAGTTCGCGGTCACCCAGATGTTCTTCGACGCCGACGACTACCTGCGGCTCCGTGACCGGGTGGCCGCTGCCGGCTGTGACACCCCGATTCTGGCCGGTGTGATGCCGGTGACCCAGATCGGCACCATCGAGCGGTCCGTGCAGTTGTCCGGTGCGCCGTTCCCGACGGCGTTGGCGGCCCGCTTCGAGCGCGTCGCCGACGACCCGGACGCCGTCCGTCGGCTCGGCATCGAGCAGGCCAGCGAGATGTGCAGCCGACTGCTGGACGAGGGCGTGCCGGGAATCCACTTCATCACCCTCAACCGATCCACCGCGACCCGCGAGGTCTGGCAGAACCTGAAGGCCGGCGCCCGCGTGTGAACGCTGCGCCTGCGACACCTGTTGCCCGGCACGACGGTTGATCCGTGGTGGGCACACAGCTGAACTGGGATCAGTACGCCACGGCGTGGGCGCGGTTGCACGGCGGGTTCGACCCCCGGGTCGCGGCGCCGGTGGTGCGCGCCTGGCTGCGATTCGCGTACCACGTCGGATATGTGCTGGGTCGGTTACGGGTCAGCCCCACCGCGGTCACCGTGGCCGGGGTGCTGCTCTGCTTCTGCGTACCGTTGCTTGTGGGGCGCCCGGGGGACGGGCCGTTCCTGGGCGCGCTGTTCGTGCTGCTCGCCGCCGTGGCGGACAGCGTGGACGGTGCGGTGGCGGTCGTCACCGGCCGCACCACCCGGCTCGGCTACGTCTACGACTCGGTCGCCGACCGGCTCGGCGAGGTGGCGTGGCTGCTGGCGTTCTGGCTGGTGGGCGCGCCGGGAGGGCTGGTCGTCGCGGGGGGCGCGCTGTCCTGGTTGCACGAGTACGTCCGAGCGCGGGCGATCGCCGCCGGCATGCGGGACATCGGCGCGGTGACCGTGGGCGAACGCCCCACCCGGGTGTCGGTGGCGTTGGCCGGTCTGCTGGTCGCCGGGCTGGCCGGGCTGATCGAGCCGGACCTGGCCGCGGGCACCATCACCATGGCGACCGCGGTCTGGGTGCTGCTGGCCGGCTTCGGGCTGGGGCAACTGCTCTCCAGCATCCGTCGAGCCCTGCTCGACGCCGGCTGAGCGGCCGAGCCAGCCCTGCTCGACGCCGGCTGGACGCGGCGCCGACGACTGAAGCCGATGTCGGCTGGAGCGACGCCCGGGTCTACCAGGCGGGGCCGATCTCGTCGGCGACGATCTGCGCGGAGAGGGTCACCATCGGCAACCCGCCGCCCGGGTGGGTGGAGCCCCCGACCAGCCACAGCCCGTTCGCCGGGCCCCGGTTGGCGGGGCGGAGCAACCCACCGGCGGTGCCGTAGATCGAGCCACCCGGCGCGCCGGTCGCCACGTCCAGGTCGGCGGGGGTGCGGATCTCGCGGAACAGCACCCGGTCGCGCACGTCCACGCCCCGCCGCGCCAGCACGTCCAGGACCCGATCGGCGTACGCGTCGGCCAGCCCCGGTCGCCGCCAGTCGACAGCGCCCGCCGCGGTGCCATGCCGAGGGGCGTTGACAAGCACGAACCACGCCTCGTGTCCGGCGGGGCGGACCATCGGGTCGTCGGCCACGGTGACGAACACCGTCGGGTCGGCTGCCGGTCGGGCCCGTACGCCGCGCCCGGGGTCACCGAAGACCGCGTCGAACTCGGCGTCGTAGTCGGCCGGAAAGAAGACGTTGTGGTGGGCCAGCCCGGTGCTGCCGGAGACACCGAGCAGCAACACGAAGCCGGCGAGGCTGCGGTCGGTCAGCCCGGCCAGCCGACGCGGGTGCGGCAGCAGGTCACGGTAGACGGTGAGGGCGTCCACGTTGGCCACCACCACGTCGGCGGGTACCGGGGCGGCGACGCCGGCGAGGCGTACCCCGTGCACCCGGCCGCCGGTGGCGTCGATCCGGGTGACCGTGGCGTCGGTCTGCACGACCACGCCGAGGTCCAGGCAGCGGGTCAGCAGCGCGTCGGCGAGCGTGCCCAGCCCGCCGCGCAGGTACCAGCCGCCGAAGGCCAGCTCGGCGTAGGGGACCGCGACAAGCGCCGCAGGTGCCCGACGTGGGTCGGCGCCGGTGTAGGTGGCGTACCGGTCCAGCAGCATCCGTAGCCGCGGGTCGGACAGGTGCCGGCGGCCCAGGCCGCGCAGGCTGCGGCCGGGGGCGATGGCGGCCAGGTCGCCGACCCGCCAGGCCAGCGATGCGAGGTCCCGGGGGGAGTCGACGGTACGGCGCAGGATGTCGCGCGAGGAGGCCTGCCAGACGCGCGCCGCCCGGCGCCACAGCCGCTGCCAGTCGGCTGCCGCGCGGTCACCGAAGGCGGCCCCGATCCGGGCGGTGAACTCCACCGGGTCGGCGCACGAGTCCAGGGTCGGGCCACCGTCGGCGAAGACGTGCCGGACGATCGGGTCCAGCGGAACCAGGTCCAGGTACTCGTCGAGCTTCGCCCCGGTCGCCTCGAACAGGTCGTGGAAGACCTCGGGCAGGGTGAGCAGGCTCGGCCCGGTGTCGAAGTGGAACGACCCGGCCGGGCTGTCGTGCGCGTACCGGCCGAGCTTGCCACCGACCGTGTCGGCCCGCTCGAAGACGGTCACCTGGTGCCCGGTAGCGGCGAGCCGGGCGGCGGTGGCGAGGCCACCCACCCCGGCGCCGACGACCACGATCCGCGCCATGCCGCGCCCTCCCTAGCTGACCGGGCGGCCCCGCCAGGTCAGGCGGCGTCGCTTTCGCAGATGGTACGACCGCAGGGTCAACCAGCCGAGGACCACGACCGACACGGGGTGTGCGAGCGCGTCGGGCCACCACCGGCCACCTGTCGCGCGGGCGGTGAGCACCCGCCCGGTCACCCCGAGCAGGTAGCCGGCCAGGCCAGCGGCGGCCACCCCCGGCGCACCCGCCGCCACACCCACGAGCGCGACCAGCGGCGGGGCGGTGTACAGCAGCAGCAGCGCCGCGACCACGGCCGCCGCCGCGCCCGGGTGCCCGAACGACGCCCAGAGCGACTTCGAGTACCCGTCGCGCAGTTGTGGCCAGTCGTCGTACATCCGGCAGGTGGCCAGCCGGGAGCCGTCGGCCAGGGCGATGCGTCCGCCGGCCCGCTTGACCGCCCGGGCCAGCTCGACGTCCTCCAGGATCTTGTCGGCGACGGCGGCGTGCCCGCCGGAGGCGGTGTAGCCGGCCCGGTCCACCACCAGGAACTGCCCGCCCGCCGCGGCCAGCGACGGCCGCGGCGAGCGCTCCATCGCCCGCAGCGGCAGGAAGGTCAACCACAGCCACTGCAACAACGGCTGCACCAACCGGTCGGCCGCCGTCGCCACCACGATCCGGGGGTACGGCGACAGCAGCGTCGCGCGGGCGGCGCGCAGCTCGGTGACGGCGGCGGCCACGGCGTGCGGGGCGAGCACCACGTCGGCGTCGACGAAGACCAGCGCGGTGGCGCCCGGGTCGGCCCGGGTGGCCAGCTGCCAGCAGGCGTGCGGCTTGCCCAGCCAGCCCGGCGGCGGGGCGACCCCGGTGAGCAGCGTGACCCGGGGGTCGTCGTCGGCAACCGCGCGGACCACGTCGGCGGTGCCGTCGGTGGACCCGTCGTCGAGGATCACGACGCGCAGCCCGGGTACGCCGCGCTGGGCGAGCAGGGCACGCAGGCAGGGCGTCACCCGGGTGGCCTCGTCGCGCAGCGGCAGCAGCACGGTGACCGATTCGTCGACGTCGTCGGGCCGGTCGGTGGGCCGGCGCAGCCACCCGGCGGCGTTGAGCCAGGTGTGCCCGGTCAACGCGGCGACGGCGATCAGCAGGGCGAGCAGCACGGTCATCGGGTGGCGTCGACGCCGGGCCGGTCCGGCTGGTGGTCCTCCAGGCGGCTCTCCCGAGCCCGGTGGGCGCGTACCAGGCTCACCGTCAGGGGTATCGCGGTCACCGACATGCCGGCGGCGCCCCAGAGCGCGGAGGCGGGCAGGTCGAGGAAGACGGCGTGGGCCAGGATGCTGGAGAAGTACGTCCACAGGTAGAGCGCGACCATGGGGTGGTCCCGCCGGTCGGTGCGCTCGGCGGCCGGTCCGGCCAGCGGGCGCAGCGCGCTCATCATCAGCACGGCGAAGAGCAGCCAGCCCAGGTAGTTGCTGACCGGGATGCCGGCCAGGCCGGGCAGGGCCGGGGTGGCGTCGCGCCAGACCCAGTAGCCCTCGGCCACCATCTGGGGGTCGAGGAAGAGGTCCCAGGCGGCCAGCCCGACGGTGGCCAGCGCGATCCGCCCCGCCCATCGACGCACCGTCGATGACGCGCCGCCGGTGAGCCGGACGGCTGCCAGCCAGGCCGGCCAGGCCATCCAGGTCCAGGCCAGCGGAATGATCAGTGGCACCCCGGCCAGCTTGGGGCCCAACTCCCCGGAGTA
Source organism: Micromonospora sp. NPDC003944 (assembly GCF_053605225.1). Taxonomy (NCBI): domain Bacteria; kingdom Bacillati; phylum Actinomycetota; class Actinomycetes; order Micromonosporales; family Micromonosporaceae; genus Micromonospora; species Micromonospora sp. NPDC003944. The sequence continues at coordinate 69,361 of NZ_JBSGIV010000027.1, read as the reverse complement.
GTCGTAGCTGCCGAACGGCACGCCGGTGGCCACCCCGATCGCCTCGATCGCGAACCCGCCGCCGGTGGCCACCGCGACCAGCGCAACCGCCACCCGGGGGCCCCGGCTGAGCAGCGCGTGGCCGACCGAGAGCAGCCAACCGAGCACGACGGTGGCCACGGTGAGCCCGGCCCGGGTGTCGCCGGCGGTGAGCGGGTAGCAGATCTGGGCGAGCACCAGGACGGCGAGCAGCGCCCAGGAGGTCCGCCGGGTCATGACGCCGGTGGATCGAGGGGCAGATCCCTACCGAGTACGCCGAACGGCCGCTCGTCGCCGGGGAAGTGGAAGGTACGCAGCACGTCGACGAAGCCGAACCGCCGGTACAACCGCCAGGCCCGCGAGGTCTGCTCGTCGGCCTCCGGGGTGGACAGCAGCGTGGTGTCGCCCTCCGCCATGCCGAGCAGCGCGCGCAGCTGACCGGTGCCCAGGCCGTGACCCTGCGCCGGTGGCCGGACGTGCAGCTCGACCACCTCGAAGCAGTGGGTGAGCCAGCGTTGACGGGTCGGGGCGTCCAGCGCGCGGTGCACCTGGTCGTGCCACCACTGACCGGACGCGCCCAGGTAGCCGTAGCCGAAGCCGGCGAGGTGGCCTTCGCTGGTCAGGCTGGCCACCGCCCGGAAACCCGGCCGGCGGACGTGGGTGGCGATGTAACCGCGCCGGGCCTCCAGCAGGTCGGTGCGGTACCCCATCGCCTCGCCGTAGACGGCCACCACGTCGTCCAGCCGCCGGACGAGATCGTCCGGTGTCCAGCGCACCAACCTCATGCCCGTCCACCCTTCACCGTTTCCGGGCCGCCGTCGGCGACCCACCCGAGCACCGACCGGTCGCCGACCACGTCGCGCACCTCGAACCGGGCGAACAGCTCCTCGGCGTACCAGCCTGCGGTAGGGGTTCGCATGATCGCCGCCCGATGCTCCGGGTGACGGTACGCGAACGCCACCAGGTCCGTCGGGTCGCGCCACACGCTCACCGTGCCCTGCCAGCCCAATGGGGCCTCGCCGACTCCGAGCCGGGCCAGCAGCCCGGGCGCGTCGCGCAGGGCGGCGGCCACCGGCGGGATCGCCCGCCAGAAGGTGGCCGCCCGGCGGGCCCGCAGCCGGGCCCGGGTCAGCGCCAGCACCGGGCCGGTGACCCGGCCGCCCGGCGGGTCACCGAACGGCCGCTGGCCGGACCACTCGCCCCGGCTGGTCAGCGGGCGCAGGTCGATCCGGGCCCGGGCCTGGGCGATGCCGGTCCAGGCCCGCCCGACCGGCGAGTCGTCGAAGTCGGCCGCCGCGGCGGGGGAGTCCCAGACGGTCAGCGCCGCCCACCGGGTCAGGTCGGCGTCCTTCGGCCCGAAGTCGGTGCCGGTCCCGGTGCCCAGCAACTTGCCGAACCGGACGCCCGGGAGGGCGCGCAACCGGCGTGGGTCCAGCGCCATCCGGGTCAGCACCCGGGGGAGCGCGCCACGGGAGGTCCGCCACACGTGCAGTGTGACCAGCTCCGGAGCCGCGCTCGCGTCGCTGCCGTGCCCGCCGGTTCGCTCGCTGCGCTCGCTGCTGTGCCCGCTGGTTCGCTCGCTGCGCTCGCTGCTGTGCCCGCCGGTTCGCTCGCTGCGCTCGCTCACGCCACCTCGGCGGGGGTGCCGGCGGTGACCCGCAGCAGCTCGGCGTAGGTGGTCGGGAAGACCGCCTGGGGTACGCCACCCGCGGCCCAGATCTCCGGATACGCCGCAAGCGCCGTGTCCACCAGGGTGCGCAGCGGGTGCGGGTGCCCGAGTGGGGCGACCCCGCCGATCGGCTGCCCGGTGTGGGTTCGGACGAACTCCGGGGTGGCCCGGCGCAGCCGGGTGACGCCGATCGATGCCGCCAGGCCGGCGGTGTCGACCCGGTGCGCGCCGGAGGTGAGGACGAGCAGCGGTGTGTCGTCCGCGTCGAAGATCAGTGAGTTGGCGATCTGGCCGACCTCGACGTCGAGCGCCTCGGCGGCCGCCGCAGCGGTGTGCACCGCGTCGGGCAGCAGACGGACCATGCTGGGCTCACCGGCACCGTCGTGCGTGCCGGCGGCGGTGAGCGCGTCCTGCACCGCCCGTACGTTCGGGTGTGGCTGCATCCCGCCATTCTTCCCGGTCCACTGGTGGCCGGTTCAGTCGGCCGGCACGCTCGGCGCGTCACACGTTGCATTTTCGTCGGAGGGGAGGTGTACTGTCAGCAGCAGTTAGAACGAGTGTTCGATTGCCTCGAACGCTCGTTCCAACCAGCCGGAGCGCGGCGTTTCGCGGCGCCACCTCCGGGCGGTGCGGCTCCGCGGGCCGCACCTGGGTTTCCGGGCAGTCGCGAGCCTGGTCCCAACAGGCAGGAGCGTCGCCCGCCGCCCACGACCCCCGGGCAGCGGGCGACGCACCCGCCGGTCCGCCGGCCGGGTGTGGTGTGGGGAAGCATCCACACCCGGCCGGCCACACCCGGTGCGTCTTCCTCCGCACCACCCGACCTCGGCGTCTCGTCGGTGGCAGCAGCCGCCGGAGTGACGTCTCGGCCACGTGGAGGAGAGACACCCATGCCGACCAACCCGGCTCAGGCACCGACGGTGCCGGCGCACGTGCTGCCACATCGCACCCCCGCCCAGCTCCTCACGTTGGCCCGCCGTGGGCTGGTCGAGGCCGGCCAGACCCGACCTGACGGCCTGCGCTACGCGGCTGCCCACCTGGCGGCCCTGCGCGCGGCGGCGGCTCTGCTCGCTGCCCGGGCCCGACCCGCGCCGAGCCGGCGCAACCGGATCACCAGTGTCTGGGTCCTCCTCTGCGCTGTCGCTCCGGAGCTCGACGAGTGGTCCCGGTTCTTCGCCGCCGGGGCCAGCAAACGCGCCGCCGCCGAGGCGGGCATCCCCCGGGTGGTCAGTGCCCGGGAGGCCGACGATCTGCTCCGCGCCGCCGAACAGTTCGTCACGGTGGTGGAGACCGCGCTCGGCGTGGCCCACCAACCGGCCCTGGACGGCCTCGCCGCCTGATCTCGCCGTGCCACCGGCCGCCCTGCGGGGGGAGCCGGGCGGCCGGTGGCACGGCGTGCCGGCCCTGATCTGATCCACAGCAACGACGGGGGAGTTGGTCCAATGGCGGGCCGCATGGTGGTCGGTTCCGCCGCGCTTGCCGATCTGGTGCGCCCGGCGAGCGCGCCCGACCCGGTCGGTGGCCACCGGGTGCTGCCGGTGGTGCCCGAGCTGACCGGTCTGCTGCCCAACCGGGGCCTGCGCCGGGGCAGCACCATCGCGGTCGCCGCCGGTCAGCCCCGGCGCAGCGGCGGCACCTCACTGATGCTGGCCCTGCTCGCCGAGGCGTCCCGGGCCGGCTCGTGGTGCGCGGTGGTCGGGGTGCCGACGTTCGGTGCGGGCGCGGCCGCTGAGCTGGGCATCGCCCTGGACCGGCTGGCCCTGGTGCCGAACCCGGGCCCCGAGTGGGCCACCGTGGTCGCCGCGCTTATCGACGGGGTGGACGTCGTGGTCACCACAGTGCCGGCCTCGGTCTCCGCCTCGGTCGCCACCCGGTTGGCGGCCCGGGCCCGGCAGCGCGGCAGCGTGCTCGTCCCGTACGGCCGGTGGGACGGCGCGGACGTGACGCTCCAGGTGGTCCGTGGGGTCTGGGAGGGGCTCGGGCTGGGCCGGGGGCGGTTGCGCCGCCGGGAGATCACCGTCTCGGCGCGCGGGCGTGGGGCGGCCGCCCGGCCCAAGGAGATCAAGGTCTGGCTCCCGGGTGACGAGCTGACCCGGGTGATCCCTCGTACGATGCCGTCGCCCGTGGGCCGATCGGCCGCGCCACTCGCCCTGGTCGGTCGGGGGTGACCGGCGCGCCGGCACGCACTCTGCTGCTGTGGTGCCCCGACTGGCCGGTGCTCGCCGCCGAGATCGTCGACGGGGTGCCGGCGACCGGCCCGGTGGCCGTGCTGCACGCCAACCGGGTGGTCGCCTGCTCCGAGCGGGCCCGCGCCGAGGGGGTGCGTCGAGGGCTGCGCAAGCGGGAGGCGCAGGGTCGCTGCCCGCAGCTCACCGTCGTGGAGTACGACCTCGGCCGGGACGCGCGGGCGTTCGAGCCGGTGGTCGCCGCGGTGGAGGAGCTGGTCGCCGGCGTCGAGGTGGTCCGTCCGGGCGCCTGCGCGGTGGCCGCCCGAGGGCCGGGCCGTTACCTCGGCGGTGAGGAGGCGGCCGCCGAACGGGTCATCGAGCACGTGGCCCAGTCGTGCCTGGTGGAGAGCCAGGTCGGCATCGCCGACGGGGTGTTCGCGGCCGGGTTGGCCGCTCGCGCCGGTCGGGTGGTGGCACCGGGCGGCACACCGGAGTTCCTGGCCGGGCTTCCGGTCGAGGCGCTCGGCCGGTCGGCGCTTGCCGACCTGCTGCGCCGGCTGGGGGTACGCACCCTCGGCGACTTCGCCGCCCTGCCGGCCGGCGACGTGCTGGCCCGGTTCGGGTTCGACGGCGCGCTGGCCCATCGGCTGGCCGCCGGGCGGGACCACCGCCCACTCGCCGTCCGGCAGCCGCCGGCCGACCTGACGGTGACCGCCGAGCACGACGAGCCGATCGACCGGGTCGACGCGGCGGCGTTCGTGGCCCGGGCGCTGGCCGAGAAGCTGCACGAGCGGCTGGCCGGGCACGGGCTGGCCTGCACCCGGCTCGGCATCGAGGCGGTCACCGAGCACGGGCAGGAGCTGCACCGGGTGTGGCGACACGATGGCCTGCTCACCGCCGCTGCCATCGCCGACCGGGTGCGCTGGCAGCTCGACGGGTGGCTCTCCGGCAGCAACGGCCGCGCCGGTGCCCGACCGGCCCGACCGACGGCCGGCATCATCCGGCTGCGACTGATCCCGGACGGGGTGATCGCCCAGGCCGGTCTGCAGGCCGGCCTCTGGGGAGAGACCGGCGAGGAACGGGAACGCGCGCACCGGGCGTTGAGCCGGGTGCAGGGCATCCTCGGCCCGGAGGCGGTGGTCACCGCGGTGCTCGGTGGTGGCCGCTCCCCGGCCGACCAGGTGCGACTGGTGCCGTGGGGCGACGAACGACTCCCCGCCCGCCCCGGTCCGGCACCACTGCCCGGCGAGGCGATCGACGGCGCTGACCGGGCCATCGGTGCCGATCGGCCCGCGGCCCGCAGCGGAGGCGGCCGGCCCACGGATCGCAGCGGCGCCGGTCGGCCCGCAGCCCGCGGCGGAGGCGGAGTTCCGCCGTGGCCGGGCCGGCTGCCGGCGCCCGCGCCGGCGGTGGTGCTGCCCAGCCCGCTCGCGGCGACGGTGCACGACGCCGCCGGCGAGCCGGTGGTGATCAGCGCGCGGTTGGCGGTGAGCGCCCCACCGACCCGGCTGGTGGTCGGCACCGGCCAGCCGGCGGAGATCGTGGGTTGGGCCGGCCCGTGGCCGGTGGACGAGCGGTGGTGGGCGCCGGCCGAGGCCCGCCGCCGGGCCCGGTTCCAGGTCAGCCTTGCCGACGGTGCCGCCCTGCTGCTGGCCGTCGAGGCCGGGCAGTGGCTGGTGGAGGCGATCTATGACTGAGCGCACGGCCCGTGGCCCGATCAGGTCGTGGGCTGGTCAGGGCGTGCGGGGATGAGCTTCCACAACCCGAAGATGCCCTGGTCGGAGCTGGAGCGGGTGCTCTCCGGGCGGGCCGGCGGCAAGCAGGGGAGCCGGGGCGAGCGGCACCTGCACGTGGTGGACCCGCTCGCCGTGGACGCCGATGGCGGCGACTCCCCGGCCTGGAGCCGCCGCCGCGAGCAGTACCAGCCGCCGGAGCTGACCCGCCCCGACGGCGTGGTGCCCTACGCGGAGCTGCACGCGCACACCAACTTCAGCTTCCTCGACGGTGCCAGTCACCCGGAGGAGTTGGCCGAGGAGGCGGCCCGGCTCGGGCTCACCGCGCTCGCCGTCACCGACCACGACGGCTTCTACGGGGTGGTCCGCTTCGCCGAGGCGGCCCGCACGCTGGGCCTGCCGACCATCTTCGGCGCGGAGCTGTCCCTCGGGCTGCCCGGCCCGCAGAACGGTGAGCCCGACCCGCACGGCGCGCACCTGCTGGTGCTCGCGCACGGCCACGAGGGGTACGCCCGGCTGGCCACCACCATCGCCCGCGCCCAGCTGCGCGGCGGGGAGAAGGGCCGCCCGGTCTACGGGAGCCTGGAGGAGGTCGCCGCCGAGCTGAAGGATCACGTGCTGGTGTTGACCGGCTGCCGCAAGGGGCACGTGCCGGGGGCGCTGCTCACCGAGGGAGTGGACGCGGCGGCCCGCGAGCTGGCCCGGCTGACCACGCTCTTCGGCGCGGAGACGGTGGCGGTGGAGCTGACCGACCACGGGCATCCCGTCGACGCCGACCGCAACGACGCGCTCGCCGAGCTGGCCGCCGCGGCCGGGCTGCCGACGGTGGCGAGCAACAACGTGCACTACGCCAGCCCCGGCCGGCGTCGGCTGGCCACCACCGTCGCCGCGGTCCGGGCCCGACGCAGCCTGGACGAGATCGACGGCTGGTTACCCGCGGCGGCCACCGCCCACCTGCGCAGTGGCGCGGAGATGGCGGCCCGGTTCGCCGCGTACCCGGGTGCGGTGGCGCGGGCCGCCGAGTTCGGCGCCGAGTTGGCGTTCGACCTCCAGCTCGTCGCGCCGCAGCTGCCGGCGTACCCGGTGCCGCCGGGGCACACCGAGATGAGCTGGCTACGGAAGCTGACCGCCGACGGGGCGCACGAGCGCTACGGGCCGCCGCAGGCGCACCCGACGGCGTACGCGCAACTCGACCACGAACTGAACATGATCGAGGAGCTGGGTTTCCCCGGCTACTTCCTGGTGGTCTACGACATCGTCACGTTCTGCCGTGACCAGGACATCTACTGCCAGGGTCGGGGTTCGGCGGCCAACTCGGCGGTCTGCTACGCGTTGCGGATCACCAATGTGGACGCGGTGCGGCACCAACTGCTCTTCGAGCGGTTCCTCGCCCCGGAACGGGACGGCCCACCCGACATCGACGTGGACATCGAGTCCGACCGCCGGGAGGAGGTGATCCAGCACGTCTACACCCGCTACGGCCGGGAGCACGCCGCCCAGGTCGCCAACGTCATCTCCTACCGGCCCCGGTCGGCCGTGCGGGACGTCGCCAAGGCGTTCGGCTACTCGCCGGGGCAGCAGGACGCCTGGAGCAAGCAGATCGACAGGTGGGGCTCGGTCGCCACCGTCGACGTCGAGAACATCCCCGAGCAGGTGGTGGAGTACGCGAACGAGTTGCAGACGTTCCCCCGGCACCTGGGCATCCACTCCGGCGGCATGGTCATCTGCGACCGTCCGGTGATCGAGGTGTGCCCGGTGGAGTGGGGGCGGATGCCCGGCCGCAGCGTCCTGCAGTGGGACAAGGACGACTGCGCCGCGGTGGGCCTGGTCAAGTTCGACCTGCTCGGCCTGGGCATGCTCTCCGCCCTGCACTACGGCTACGACATGATCGGGATGAGCCTCGACCTCGGCGACATGACCCTTGACGACCCGGAGGTCTACGACATGCTCTGCCGGGCCGACTCGGTCGGGGTGTTCCAGGTGGAGAGCCGAGCCCAGATGGCCACCCTGCCCCGGCTCAAGCCCCGTGAGTTCTACGACCTGGTGGTCGAGGTGGCGCTGATCCGCCCCGGCCCGATCCAGGGCGGTTCGGTGCACCCGTTCATCCGGCGCAAGAACGGCCAGGAACCGGTGACCTTCGCGCACCCGCTGATGCGCAACGCCCTGGAGAAGACCCTTGGTGTGCCGCTGTTCCAGGAGCAGCTGATGCAGCTCGCCATCGACCTGGCCGGCTTCGACGCGGCCGAGGCCGACCAGTTGCGCCGGGCGATGGGCGCCAAACGGTCGGTCGAACGGATGACCCGGATCGCCGACCGGCTCTACGCCGGGATGGCCGAGCGGGGCATCACCGGTGAGCTGGCCGACGACGTCTACCGCAAACTCACCGCGTTCGCCAGCTACGGCTTCCCGGAGAGCCACGCGATGAGCTTCGCCTATCTGGTGTACGCCAGCTCCTGGCTCAAGCGCTACCACCCGGCGCCGTTCCTGGCCGCGCTGCTCAACGCCCAGCCGATGGGTTTCTACTCACCACAGACCCTTGTCGACGACGCCCGTCGGCACGGGGTGGAGGTCCGTCGTCCGGACATCAACGCCAGCGGGGCTCTGGCGGTGCTGGAGTCCACCCCGGAGACCCGGTGGGGCAGCGGGCCGGGGGAGCCGCCGCACGCCTGGGGGCTGGGTGGCCCCGCCGTCCGACTTGGCCTGTCCAGCGTACGGACCCTCGGTGCCGACGTGGCCGAACGGATCGAGGCCGACCGGGCCAGCGGTGGGCCGTACACGGACATGCCGGACCTGGCCCGGCGACTCGGTCTCACCGCCGCGCAGCTGGAGGCGTTGGCCACCGCGGACGCCTTCGCCTGTTTCGGGTTGACCCGGCGGCAGGCGCTGTGGGCCGCCGGTGCGGCGGCCCAGGACCGGCCGGGCCGACTGCCCGGCACGGTGACCGGGGCGGCGGCGCCCACGCTGCCCGGAATGGAGGCGGTGGACCGGCTGGTCGCCGACGTGTGGGCCACCGGGCTGTCGCCGGAGAGCCATCCGGCCCGGTTCATCAGGGGTCAGCTCGACGTGCTCGGCGCGGTGCCGATCGCCCGGCTCGGCCGGGTGGAGCCGGGGCAACGGATCCGGGTCGGTGGCATCGTCACCCACCGGCAACGCCCGGCGACCGCGGGCGGCGTCACCTTCCTCAACCTGGAGGACGAGACGGGGATGCTCAACGTCACCTGCTCGCCGGGGCTGTGGCAGCGCTACCGGCGGGTGGCCCGGACCAGCGCCGCGCTGGTGGTCAGGGGGCAGTTGCAGCGCAACGAGGGGGTGACCAACCTGGTCGCCGACCGGCTGGACGCCATCGAGCCACCGGTGAGCCCGGCCTCCCGTGACTTCCGGTGAATCAGTGATCCACATTACGGTTTCCCGAGCCGTCGGGCGGGAGACTCGTCCCGAGCGGGCAGAGCGGCCCGTGATCCGTGAGGGGGAACGACAGTGACGGGAAATCACGCGTACACCGGTGGAATCGCCAACGCCCGGCGGACCCGACTGGGCACCGGCTGGGTGCCGTCGCACCTCGCCGACCCCCGCGAGTACGAGGTGACGAACGGTCCGGTGGCCAACGAGCGCCGGTCCCGGGCGGAGGACGAGGTCGAGGGCACCGAGGCCTGACCGACCGCCGCACCACGCCCCGATCGGGCGTGTGGTGGCGCGCCCGCCACACGCCCGCGCCACCACCCGGCCGGGTGACTAGGCTCGACCGGGTGGAGCAGACCCGAGGCCGGTTCGCCGAGCCGCCGCTGACACCCCGCACCGCCGTGATCTGGTCGGTGCTCCGCGCCGAACTGGACCGGCGCGGCGACACCGAGCTGACCGTGCTGGACGTGGGCGGCGGCACCGGCGGTTTCGCCGTTCCGCTGGCCCGCGCCGGGCACCGGGTCACCGTCGTCGACGCCAGTCCCGACGCGCTCGCCGCCCTCACCCGCCGTGCCGCCGAGGCCGGGGTGGCCGACCGGATCGAGGCCGTGCAGGGCGACGGTGACGCCCTCGCCGGGCTTGTCGAGCCGGCCGGCGTCGACCTGGTGCTCTGCCACGCCGTACTTGAGGTGGTCGACGACCCGACGCCGGTGGTGGCCGCGCTTGCCACCGCGCTGCGCCCGGGCGGCGCGGCAAGTGTGCTGGTGGCCGGGCGGGCCGCCGCCGTGCTGGGCCGCGCGATGAACGGGCACCTGGAGGTCGCGGCCACCCTGGCCGCCGATCCGGCCGGCACCGCGGGCCTGCGCGACACGCTGCGCCGACGCTACGACGCTCCCGGCGCCACCGCGCTGCTCGACGCCGCCGGGTTGGTGGTCGAGGAGATCCACGGGGTACGCGTGCTGGCCGACCTGCTGCCGGCCGCAGTCGCCGACGGGCAGCCCGCCGGCCTGGTCGAGTTGGAACGTGCGCTGGCCGGTCAACCGCCGTACCGGGACCTGGCCGCCCAACTGCACCTGTTCGCCCGCCGGCCGGCATGATCGCTGCCGCCGGTGACGTGCCGGCGCCGCTGGAGATCCTCGGGCCGGACCACGGCGGCGGCAGCCTCGCCGATGTGCTGCCAAGCGCGCTGGCCGTCCTGGGCGTGCCCGGCTCGCCCGACCCGCTCGGGATCGTGCCCGCGTTGGCCGGGGTACGCCGGATCGCCGTACTCCTCGTCGACGGGCTCGGGTGGTACCAACTGCCGACCGCCGCGCCGTACGCGCCGACCCTCGCCGGGCTCGCCGCGACGGTGGCCCGACCGCTCATCGCCGGTTTCCCGTCCACCACCCCGACCAGCCTGGTGTCGCTGGGCACCGGCGTCGCGCCAGGCGCGCACGGGGTGCTGGGCTTCACCGTGCGGGTGCCCGGTACCGATCGGGTGCTCACCCACACCGACTGGGCCGCCGACCCGTCGCCGCTGCACTGGCAGCCGGTGCCCACCCAGTTGGAGCGGGCTCGCGCCGCCGGGGTGACGACGACAGTGGTGAGTCGCCAGGAGTTCGGCGGCAGTGGGTTGACGGTGGCCGCCAACCGGGGTGGCGACTTCCGGGGCGCCGCCGGTGGGGACGCGGTGGCCGCCGCCATGCTGGCCGCGTTGGCCGCCGGCACCGGCCCCACCCTGGTCTCCGGCTACCACGCCGACCTGGACCGGCACGGCCACCTCAGCGGCGTCGACTCGGAGCCGTGGCGGGTCGCCGCCACCGAGGTGGACGGCCTGGTCGCCCGGCTGGTCGACGGGCTGCCGTCGGACGCGGCGCTGCTGGTGACCGCCGACCACGGGCAGCTCGACATTCCCGCCGCGCACCGCTTCGACCTGGACACCGATCCGCGTCTGCGGGCCGGCGTACGGCTGGTGGCCGGCGAGGCCCGGGTGCGCTACCTGCACGTCGAGCCGGGTGCGGTCGACGACGTCCTTTCCGCCTGGTCGGAGGTGCTGGGCGCCACGGCCCGGGTACGCACCCGCGACGACGTGGTGGCCACCGGCTGGTTCGGGCCGGTGGCCGAGGAACACCTGGGCCGGATCGGCGACGTGGTGGTGACCTGCAACGACACGTACGCGGTCATGGCCAGTCGCACCGAGCGGCCGATGGCGTCGAAGTTGGTGGCCTACCACGGGTCGGACACCGCCGCCGAGCTGACGGTGCCGCTGCTGGTCGTCCGCGGCTGACCGGTTGTCGTCCGGGGCTGACCGCGTACGGTCCGGCCTACTGGCGGCTGGTGGTGTCGTACCCCCGGGTTAACCTGCCGGGATGGGCCGCAGTCAGTCGTTGCCCCGGGGCGACGATCCGCGCTTCGGGTCGGACGCCGACGACTCCGCAAGCCCGATCCTGCACGTCGACATGGACGCCTTCTTCGCCGCGGTCGAGGTGCGTCGCCGCCCCGAGCTGCGCGGCCGGCCGGTGGTCGTCGGTGGCGTCGGCCCGCGCGGCGTGGTCAGCTCGGCCAGCTACGAGGCCCGCCGGTACGGCGTACGCAGCGCGATGCCGACGCGTCAGGCCCGGGCCCGCTGCCCGCACGCGGTCTACCTGCCACCGGACTTCGCCGCCTACACGGCCGCCTCCCGGGCCGTCATGCAGATCTTCCGGGACGTCACGCCGCTTGTCGAGCCGCTCTCCCTCGACGAGGCTTTCCTCGACGTGACCGGGGCCCGTCGGCTCTTCGGCTCCCCGGCCACCATCGCCCGGCTGATCCGTCGCCGGGTCGCCGACGAGCAGGCGCTGACCTGCTCGGTCGGGGTGGCGCCGACCAAGTTCGTGGCGAAGCTGGGTTCCACCCGGGCCAAGCCGGACGGCCTGCTCGTCGTGCCGCCGGCACAGGTGCTCGACTTCCTGCACCCGCTGCCGGTGGACGCCCTGTGGGGGGTGGGGGAGCGCGCGGCCGAGGCGCTGCGCCGGCTCGGCCTGAGCACCGTCGGCGACCTCGCCGAGGCGCCGGTGGGCATGCTCCGCCGAGCCGTCGGTGCCGCCTCGGCAGCGCACCTGCACGAGTTGGCCTGGGGTCGCGACCCGCGCGGGGTCAGCCCCGAGCACGTCGACAAGTCCATCGGCGCCGAGGTGACCTTCGACGTCGACGTGGCCGACCCGCTGGAGATCCGCCGCGCGTTACTGGCGCTCAGCGCGAAGGTCGGCGTCCGGCTGCGCGGTTCCGGTCAGGTCGGGCGCACCGTCTCCCTCAAGGTCCGGCTGGCCAACTTCCGCACCGTCAACCGATCTCGCACCCTCGACGTTCCCACCGACACCGCCCGCGAGATGTTCGACACGGTCTGGGCGCTCTACACCGCCTTGGACCCCGGCGAACGGATCCGACTCGTCGGTGTCCGGGTGGAAGGGCTCGCGTCGGCGCAGGGCGCCCCCCGGCAACTCACCCTCGGCGCGCCGGAGCGCGGCTGGCGCGAGGCGGAAGCTGCCGCGGACGCCGCTGCTGCCCGTTTCGGGCGGTCCGTCATAGGTCCGGCCAGTCTGATGGGCGACCCTGACGCCCGCCGAAACGAAAATCCACCCCGCCCATAGGTCGTCCCGCTTTCCGACGCGCGACCCCCCTCGTAGACTTGCGGGTAAGCAGCCGGTTGGCTGCCACGGTCTGTCGGCCCGAGTGGGCCCGACCAACGTGACCGGGGAGGAGTGCCGTGCCGCTCTCGGAGCACGAGCAGCGGCTGTTCGAGCAGATCGAGCGGTCGCTTGCCGAGGACCCCAAATTCGCCTCGGCCGTGCGCGCCAGCGATCCGCGCTTCCATGCGCGGCGTCGCCTGCTCGTCGCCGCCGGCGTCATCATCGCTGGCTTGGCTCTACTGGTCTATGGCGCGGTGATCAAGACTCCACCACTGGCGGTGGCGGGCTTCGTCGTCATGCTGGCGTCGGCCGCGTTCGCGGTGCAGTCGCACCGGCGGGCGCAGTCACCCGACCTGCACGTGGTGGGCGGCACGACGAGTCGTCGTCGTCCCCGCGGCGGTGGCCGGTCCGGTCGCCGGTCGTCGATCCTGGACCGCATGGAGGACAGGTGGCGGCAGCGCCCGGAGGGGCACCGCTGAGCCGGTCCCGCCGCTGAGGCGGGCCACACGCCGCGACGAGCGGTCGCCGGGCACAGGCCCCCGGCGACCTCCGTCGTATCCGCACGCCCTCACCCCGTTCCGCGCGCCCTGCCCTGCCCTGCGCCCAGCGCCGTGCCCTGCGCCCTCTCGCCTGATCGTGCTCGGCCCGTGGCCCCTCTCCCGCATGATCGTGCTCGATCCTGGAAGTAGTGGCATCGGGCGAGGGGGGAGGGGCCTCTTTCCTGGATCGAGCACGACCTTGGTGGTCCGGTAGCGGCGCTTGCCCAGTGGTGCAGTGAAGTCGCGGTGTCCCGGGACCGAGTTCACCCCGACTTTCCTGGAGTTGAGTCGATCATGCCGTTCGTCGGGTCCACCGCTCGTCGGCCTCGCCCCGACATCGTTGCGCTGTGCTCGACCGGTGTCGCCACCCCATGACGCCCGTGATCACTTGATGGTGAGCAGTTGCCAGGAGCTGTCTGCAACTACTCACCATCAAGTGATCGTGGGTGGTGGCGGGTGGGGTGAGCGGGTTGGGGGTTGGTTAGCGAGCGGTTCGGTCGGCCAGCAGCCGTCGAGGGCTCCAGCGCAGGAGTCGGTACCGGGCCTGCGCGGTGAGCCCCACCATCCGGCTGGAGGTGTCCGCCAGGGCGGTACGCCACCGTAGGAGCACCGAGGGCGGCAGGGCGGCGGCGAGGAGGCGGGTGCGTCGGTCTGCCCGGGTGGCGAGCGCTCCACGGACCGCGCGTAGAGCCGGTAGCAACGGCTCACCGGTCAGTGGATCCCGGGCGTAGCGGGCCCGCTCCTCCGCCCGGCCGAGCAGCCGCGCCGACCCGACCGCGTTGTCGTCGTCGAGGGCGTCCCGGACCAGCCGGTCCGCGGTCGCCCTGGGCGTCTCGGTCGGATCGACGGGGACCCGGAAGTCGACGAGCGTGTCGAGCAGCTCCGCCCAGGCGGCGTGTGCGTCCGCGCGGGCCCGGTTGGCGTCCGCGCCCACCACCAGGACCGGGCGCGTTCCCGGCGCGCTGTCGTCGTCGACCCTGGCGGTGGCCATCGCCCCAGCCGCCACGCGGCCGCCCCGTCGGCGGCGCAGCGCCATCCGGCGCAGTGCGGGCACCGCGAGCAGTGCCAGCAGCACCACCAGGCCCGCTGCCCACCAGGGCCAGACCGGCCGCTGCTCGGTCGGTGTCGTCCCGCCGAGGGCGAGCCCTTCGTCGGTGTCCCGGTCGGCGTTGTCCGGGCCGGCCGGCCCGGCCGTAGCCTCCGGGCCGCTCGGCGTGTCCGAGGCGCCGGTGTCCGGGCTGGACGGCTCGGGAGCGTCAGTGTCCGGTGCCCAGGCGGACCGGGTGGAGCCGGGCACCCCGTACGCCGGGGTGGCGTCGAACGGCACCCAACCGGCCCCGTCGAAGTAGACCTCGGTCCAGGCGTGCAGGTTAAGGTTGGTCAGCGTGAAGGTGTCGCCGTCGCGCTTGCTGCCGTTGGTGAACCCGAACGCGACCCGGGCCGGGATGCCGGCCGCGCGGACCAGCCAGGCCATCGAGGCGGCGTACTGCTGGCAGTAGCCGACCTTGTTGGTCAGGAAGTTGACGATGTCCTGACCGCTGCTGCCGCTCTCGGTGCTCAGCCGGTACTTGAATCCGTTGTCGGCCGAGAAGTGCTGGTAGATCGCCAACACCTTGTCGTAGTCGGTGCGCTTGCCCTGGATCAGCCCCTGGACCAGCTCCTCCACCTCGGGCACCGGCGCGGGGGTGGCGGTCATCTGTCGGCGTACGGGGTGTTCGGACGGCAGTGACGGCGCGGCCCGCAAGGCGCCGGGTGTGAAGGTCGAACGGACGTAGTCGAAGGAGTACTTCCGACCCCGGGAGTTCTCCCGGTTGGAGAAGACGACCTGCTGGTTGGCGTCGTAGAGCCAGTTGTCGCTGAGGTTGTCGGTGCGGGTCGGCTCGGCGTACACCGGCATCAGCGACATGCTCAGGCTCTTGGTGACCTCGACGGTCGCCTGGTAGGTGGTCTGCTGCACGCCTCGGCCGGCACGGTCGGCCGGGTTCGGCAGGTCCTGGTTGACGGACGGGCCGCTCGGGTTGCGCGCCTGGAAGCCATTGGGGCGCAGCTCGTCGGCGACCGCGTAGCGCAGGTAGAACGGGTTCGGCTCGGACGTCTTCACCTTGACGAGGTCGGCCACCTGGGACTGGTTGAGCTGGCCGGCGAGCGAGGCGAACAGGTCGATCCGACCCGAGGTGCCCGAGCCGGTGCCGTTGCCGGTGCCGTTGCCCGACCCTCGGCTGAGCGAGTCGAGCAGGCCGCCGGTCATCCCGGGAACCGCAAGCGGCAGCACCACCGCCAGGGCCACCCCGACCACCGCGAGCCGGCGGCCCGCGGACGCCAGGGGGGAGGCCTCCCACACGTCGACGTCGCGGCCGTCACCGGTGAACCGGCGTCCGAAGCGGCGTACCCGGTCGACGTTGTCGGTGACCAGCAGCCAGAGGTAACCGGCGGCGCCCACCACGAACGGCACCGCGGGGACGCTGTCCACGTAGACGGCGACCGGCACCGAGTAGATGGCGAGCATCGGCAGCCCCGCCAGTGCGGGCCGGCGCAGCCCCACGGCCAGGACGTCCACGAGCACGGCGACCCCGCCGATGCCGAGGACGGCGATGAACAGCAGCGGGTCCGTGTCCGGGACCTCGACCCCGTACGAGCGCATGTCCTGCATGGACCCGGCGAGCAGATCGCCGAAGTACGCCAACGTGCCCGGGGTGGGCAGGACCCCGAGCAGCTCCTCGCCGCTCGGGAACAACCAGGTCAGGGCGAGCACCAGACCGGCAAGCATGCCCAGCACCTGAGCCCACAGCGGGGCCCGCGCGAGCCGGGTCAACGCCGCCACCCCGGCCACCACGGCGACCGCGATGATGGACTCGATCAACCACGTCCAGCCCTGGAAGATGGCCGACAGCGGCGCGGCGGCCAGCAGCGTGGCCGCGGCCGCCACCACGCCGATGTTCCGACTGCTGATCATGAGGGGAGCCTTCCGTTCATCGCACACCGCCAGCGACCGTCTCGGCCAGCGCGGCCCGCAGGGCGAACCCCTGGGCGCCCCGGCCGACCTGCGGCCACAGCGCCGGTAGCCGGCCCCCGTGGTCGACGCCGACCACCCGCCAGCCACTCTGCACCATGGCGAGGACGGCGGCGGCGTGGGCGTGCTCCGCCTCGGCCCGGGCCTTCTCCGGCAGGCTGAGCCAGGAGGAGCTGTTCAGCAGGAAGCCGACGCAGGTGGCGCCGTTGCCCCGCAGGCCGGCCAGCAACTCCGCCTCGGCCACGCTCACCGTGCCGAACAGGCCGATGATCAGCCCGCCGTCGGCGCGTTGGCGGACCCGCTGCACGAGGTCGGTGACCTCGGCGCGCTGATCCAGCCGGACCTCGGCGAGGTGGTCGAGCAGCGCGCCGTCCCCGCCGGCCTCCGAGGCGTCGACATCCGCCCCCGAGCCGGTGACCAAGCGCATCTTGTAACCGGCCTGCCGCAGGTGGACGGCGATGCTCGCGGCGGCCGAGACCGACCACTCGAAGCTGGCCGTCGGCCCCTCGCCGCGGTGGCCGTACGCCCTGGTGTCCAGGACGACGGTGGCCCGGCTCTCCCACGGTTGTTCCTCGCGGCGCACCATCAGCTCGCCGGTGCGGGCGGTGGACTTCCAGTGCACCCGGCGCAGGTCGTCGCCGCGCCGGTATTCCCGGGTCGCCGCGTCGTCCTCGCCGTGCACCGCCACCGAGCGGGCGCGGCTGTCGCCGCTGCCCGCGTACTCCCCGGGGAGCCGGACCGACGGCAGCGGAGTGACCTGCGGGATGACCGTCAGGTGGTCGGTGCTGGGGAAGGAGCGGGTCAGCTCGCAGAGGCCGAACGGGTCGGTCATCCGGACCACCAGCGGGCCCACGTCGTAGCGGCCGCGCACGTCGGCCCGCACGGTGTACGCCACGGAGCTGGCCTGGTGCGCGCCGAGCCGCTCCAACACCACCCGGGGCCGGCTGCCCAGCGCGTAGGGCAGCCGGTCCTCCAGGAGCAGGGTGCCGGTCGGCAACCGGGAGAGGTTCTGCAGACGCAGGACCACCCGGGAGTTGGCTCCGACCGGAACCCGGTGCGGGTCCAGTGAACGGTTGCAGGCCAGCTTGTAACGGCTCCGCCCGACGTACGCGGCGGCCAACAGCGGCAGGATGGCCAACAGCACAGCCACCCGGAGCAGGTCCTTCTCACCGAGGATGCCGGCCGAGATCGCCGCCGCGACCGCAGCGGCGAGGAAGGACCGCCCGCGGGTGGTCAGCCCGCGTAGCCCGGCACGCACGTCATGGCCTCCGCGGCTCGTAGGGCGCGCGGCCGTTTCCGGTGGCGGGCCGGGTGTCGTACGGGTTGCGCTGCCGGTCGTGCGGCAGCGGCAGGCGGTGCACCAGCTCGGAGACGATCGCGTCGGTGGTGCGTCGGGCGAGCTGCGCGTCGGCGGTCGGGATGATCCGGTGGGCGAGCACCGGCACCGCCAGGGCCTGGAGGTCGTCGGGGAGGACGTAGTCGCGGCCCTCCAGGGCGGCGACCGCCCGCGCGGTGCGCAGCAGTTGCAGGGTCGCCCGGGGGGACGCGCCGAGCCGCAGGTCGGGGGCCTCGCGGGTGGCGGTGACCAGATCGATCGCGTACTGCTTGACCGCGTCCGCGACGTGCACCTGCCGCACGGTGGCGATGAGCTGCCTGACGATTGCCGCGTCGGAGACCGCGCGCAGCTCGTGCAGCGGGTCGGTGGCGCCGTGCCCGTCGAGCATGGCCAGCTCGGCGTTGGAGTCCGGGTAACCCATGGCGATGCGGGCGGTGAACCGGTCGCGCTGCGCCTCCGGCAGCGGGTAGGTCCCCTCCATCTCGATCGGGTTCTGGGTGGCGATCACCATGAACGGGGTCTGGAGCTGGTACGTCACCCCGTCGACGGTGACCTGCCGCTCCTCCATGCACTCCAGCAACGCCGACTGGGTCTTCGGCGAGGCCCGGTTGATCTCGTCGCCGACGACCAGGTTGGCGAAGACGGCGCCGGGGCGGAACTCGAAGTCGTGCGTCTCCTGGTTGTAGACGCTGACCCCGGTGACGTCGCTGGGCAGCAGGTCGGGGGTGAACTGGATGCGCCGCACGGTGCAATCGATGGACCGCGCGAGGGCCTTGGCCAGCTTGGTCTTGCCGACACCCGGGACGTCTTCGATAAGGAGGTGACCCTCGGCGAGCAGGACGGCCAGGGCGAGCCGCACGGTGGCGGTCTTACCCTCGATGACCTGCTCGATGTTGGCCACGATGGCCTCACTGGCGGCGCGGAACTCGTCGTGCGGCAACAGGCCGCCCACCTCGTCCCAGGTCTGTTGTGTCACGGGCCTCCTCCTCGTCGCCGTCACGGCAGCTCTGTCGAGAGCACCTGGACCCGCCGTTGGGTTCGCGACGTCGAGCCTCGTTTGCCGCAGGAATCTCACTAGTCTCTCAGGCTAACCATGTTTGTCGTTATCGCCGACCCCCGCAGGTAGTCCGTCGGTTACGCACCGATATTCGCCAGCTCGGGGGAACCGGTTCCACACCGCCCGGGGGCCGGCGAGGCACACCGTGGAAGAGGTACACTGCGCGCATGGCCGGAGTCTTCCTGCTTCTTACCGGGCCGTGCTGATGCGCTGAACGCAGCGACAGCACGGCGGCCCCTCCTGCGCGAGGGGCTTTTTTGTGCCCTCCGCCGGCCCGGCCCGGTGGTGCCGAGACGAAGCGAAGCGAAGCGAGGAGAGACGATGAGTGAGGCAGCCGCACCGGCGGGCGACATTCCCCCGTTCCGGTACACCGCGGCCCTGGCCGACGAGATCGAGATTCGTTGGCAGGACACCTGGGCGCGCGAGGGCACCTTCCACGCACCGAACCCGACCGGCCCGCTGGCCAACCCGACCCACCCGCGCGCCGGCGCGGAGAAGCTGTACGTGCTGGACATGTTCCCGTACCCCTCCGGGGCGGGACTGCACGTCGGCCACCCGCTGGGCTACATCGGCACCGACTGCTACGCCCGCTACCAGCGGATGGCCGGTCGTAACGTGCTGCACGCGATGGGCTTCGACGCGTTCGGCCTGCCCGCCGAGCAGTACGCGGTGCAGACCGGCACCCACCCGCGGACCACCACGGTGGCGAACATCGAGCGATACAAGGCGCAGCTGCGCCGGCTGGGGCTGGCGCACGACGAGCGTCGCTCGGTGGCCACCATCGACACCGACTTCTACCGCTGGACCCAGTGGATCTTCCTGCAGATCTTCAACTCCTGGTACGACCGCGATGCCGGCCGGGCCCGCCCGATCGCCGAGCTGATCGCCGAGTTCGAGGGCGGTAACCGGCAGACCCCGGACGGCCGGGCCTGGGCCGAGCTGAGCGTCGCCGAGCGCCGCCAGGTCGTCGACGACCACCGCCTGGCGTACGTCTCGCAGGCGCCGGTGAACTGGTGCCCGGGGCTGGGCACCGTGCTGGCCAACGAGGAGGTCACCGCCGACGGCCGGTCCGAGCGCGGCAACTTCCCGGTCTTCAAGCGCAACCTGAAGCAGTGGATGATGCGGATCACCGCGTACGGTGACCGGCTGCTGGACGACCTGGACAGCCTGGACTGGCCCGAGCCGATCAAGCTGATGCAACGCAACTGGATCGGTCGCTCCACCGGCGCCCACATCGACTTCCCGACCATCGCGGAGCCGGTGCGGGTGTTCACGACCCGTCCGGACACCGTCTTCGGCGCCACCTACATGGTGCTGGCGCCCGAGCACGAACTGGTCGACGCGCTGGCGCCGGCCGCCTGGCCGGACGGCGCGAACGCCACCTGGACCGGCGGGCACGCCAACCCCCGGGAGGCCGTCGAGGCGTACCGCAAGGCGGCGGCCGCCAAGACCGACGTCGAGCGGCAGTCCGACAGTAAGGAGAAGACCGGCGTCTTCATCGGCGCGTACGCCACCAACCCGGTCACCGGCGGGCAGATCCCGATCTTCATCGCCGACTACGTGCTGGCCGGCTACGGCACCGGCGCGATCATGGCGGTGCCGGCGCAGGACGAGCGGGACTGGGCGTTCGCCGAGGTCTTCGAGCTGCCGATCGTACGTACCGTGCAGCCGTCCGAGGGCTTCGACGGTAAGGCGTACACCGGTGACGGCCCGGCGATCAACAGCGCCGCGCCCGAGCGCGGCCTGGACCTGAACGGCCTGGGGGTCGCCGACGCCAAGGCGGCGATCATCTCCTGGCTGGAGGCGAACGGGCACGGCACCGGCGCCGTGACCTACCGGCTGCGCGACTGGCTGTTCTCCCGCCAGCGGTACTGGGGTGAGCCGTTCCCGATCGTCTACGACGAGACCGGCGCGGCCATCGCCCTGCCGGAGAAGATGCTGCCGGTCGAGCTGCCGGAGGTGGACGACTTCTCCCCGAAGACGTTCGACGCCGACGACGCCGACAGCAACCCGGAGACCCCGCTGTCGCGGCGGCGCGACTGGGTCGAGGTCGAACTGGACCTGGGCGACGGGCCGAAACGCTACACCCGCGAGACCAACGTGATGCCGCAGTGGGCCGGCTCCTGCTGGTACGAGCTGCGCTACCTGGACCCGACCAACAGCGACCGGTTCGTCGACGCCGAGAACGAGCGGTACTGGATGGGCCCGAACGGTGACGGTGACTGCGGGGGCACCGACCTGTACGTCGGTGGCGCCGAGCACGCCGTGCTGCACCTGCTGTACGCGCGGTTCTGGCACAAGGTGCTGTTCGACCTGGGGCACGTGTCGTCGTTCGAGCCGTTCCGCAAGCTGTTCAACCAGGGCATGATCCAGGCGTACGCGTACACCGACTCGCGCGGCAGCTACGTGCAGGCCGAGGAGGTCTTCGAGCGCGACGGCGCCTACTACCTGGGCGACCTGGCGGTCAACCGCGAGTACGGCAAGATGGGTAAGTCGCTGAAGAACGTGGTGACCCCCGACGAGATGTGCGCCGCCTACGGCGCGGACACCTTCCGGGTGTACGAGATGTCGATGGGCCCGCTGGAGGTGTCCCGCCCCTGGGAGACCAGGGCGGTGGTCGGCTCGTACCGGTTCCTGCAGCGGGTGTGGCGCGCCGTCGTCGACGAGCAGACCGGCGCGCTGCGGGTCACCGAGGACCCGGCCGACGAGGCGACCCGTCGGCTGCTGCACACGGTGATCGACGGGGTCCGTGGCGACATGGACGGCATCCGGTTCAACACCGCGATCGCCAAGCTGATCCAGCTGACCAACGGGCTGACCGGGCTGGCGGCCACACCCCGCGAGGTGGCCGAGCCGCTGGTGCTGATGGTGGCGCCGTTCGCCCCGCACCTGGCCGAGGAGCTGTGGCGCAAGCTGGGTCACGACACCTCGCTGACGTACGCGGACTTCCCGACCGCCGACCCGGCGCTGCTGGTGGCCGACACGGTGACCTACCCGGTGCAGGTCAACGGCAAGGTCCGTGGCCGTGTCGAGGTCTCCGCCGACGCCTCCGAGGAGACCGTCCGCGCGGCCGCCCTGGACGCGGTGGCGGCGACCCTGGCCGGCAAGGAGCCCCGCAAGGTCATCGTCGTCAAGGGCCGAATGGTCTCCGTCGTCGCCTAACCCCCGCGCGCCCCTGACCCACCCCGTCCCGGTCCCGCCCCGCCCCGCCCCGTCCCGCCCCGCCGATCTTGCAGTTTCGGTTGACGTTCCGCCCCCTGTGTCAGGGTTTGTCGGGACACAAAGTGCAAGATCGGCGGGCGGCGGGCGCGGGCGCGGGCGGCGGGGGTGGGGGCGCTAGGCCGGGGTGGAGCGGCGGCGGCGTTCGGCGCGCCACCACTGGTGGACGAGTACCAGGCTGGCGATCAGGCCGAGGCTGGCCGGAGCGGCGGCGTACCAGTTGACGTGACCGGGGGAGCTGACCGCCGCGCCGATCGCCGCGTAGCCGAAGGCGGTCGGCGCGGACGCGATCACGCTGCCGGCCAGGAAGGGCAGCACGCGCGCGCCGGTCGTGCCGTACCCGTAGCTGACCAGCCCGAAGCCGGCGATCGGCAGCAGTCGGACGGTGACCACGCCGAGCACGCTCTGCCGGGCGAACCAACCGTCGAGGCGGGCCAGCCGGCCCCGGACCCGAGCGGCTACGAACTCCCGGCCGAGCAGCCGGCCGACGGTGAACCCGATCGCGGCGGCCACGAGTGCGGCGCCCAGGGCGTACGCGGCACCCTCCAGGGGGCCGAAGATCGCGCCCGCTGCCAGCGTGATGAAGGTCCGGGGCACGAGCGCAACCAGCAGCAGCGCACCGGCCAGGATCGCCGCCACCGGAGCGAGGTCACCCAGCCGGTCGGCGACCAGCGGCAGCTGCGCCGGATCCGGGCGGGGCACCAGGAGCAGCAGGAGCCCACACGCGCCGATCAGCAGCACGAGCAGGGCGAAGCGGGCGGCCGACGGCTGCCGGAGCAGCCGCCGGACGGCACGGATCATGCCCGGGCGGCGGTCACCGCGGAACGGCGCTCGTTGCGCAGCCGGTCCGACCAGGTGTCGTCGAGCGGCGGGAGCTGGTGTGCCCCGGTGGCCCAGCGCAGCAACAGGTCGGCCAGGGCCGGGTTGCGAGCCAGCGCCGGCCCGTGCGAGTAGGTGCCCAGCAGCTTGCCGCGCCACGCGCCCTCGGTGGCGCCGTCGTTGCCCACCCCAGCGGTGACCCGGGCCAGCGGGGAGACCTCCGGACCGAGGTGGGTGCGGCCGCCGTGGTTCTCGAAACCGGTGAGCGGAGGCAGGCCCAGCCGGGGGTCGATCTCGCCGGCCAACTCGCCCACGGCCCGGCTGTCGCCCCGGTCGGACTGAAGGTCGAGCAGTTCCAGCCCGCGGCACTGCACGCCCTTGGCGAAGAACGAGGTGCCGAGCAGTTGGTAGCCGGCGCACACACCGAACACGACCGAGCCCTGGGCGACCGCGCGGTGCAGGCCACCGTCGGCGAGTAGCCGCTGGGCGCCGAGCGCCTGCGGGCCGTCCTCACCGCCGCCGACCAGATAGATGTCGGCGGTCGCGGGCAGCCGCTCGTCGGAGCGGACCTCCAGCACCTCGACGGGCATCCCGCGCTGACGGGCCCGCCGGGCGAGGATCAGGGCGTTGCCCCGGTCTCCGTAGGTGGAGAGCAGGTCGGGGTAGATCCAGACGATGCGCAGACTCTCAGATGACACGGTCCAACTCCGCTCGGATGTCCTGGAACGCGGTGTAGTTCGCGATGACCTCCAGCCGCCCGGGCGGGACCGACCGGAGCGCGTCGTCGAACGTGCGGACGTGCTGGAACGGCACGTCGTTGACGTCCAGCCGGACCGCCAGGTCGTATGCCCGGTCGCCGGTGATCAACACCTGCCGACCACGGAGCGGGGCGAAGTCGACGTCGTAGAGCCAGGAGGTGTCCAGGCCGTCGGGGTCGCGCGCGTTGATCGAGAGCAGGGTCGGCGCGTTGTCGGCCATGTCGAACGCCTCCAGCCAACTGGCCGGGTTCTTGGCCAGCAGCAGCCGGATGTTGCGTCCGTCCTTGTCGACCTGCGCGTAGCGGCCGGCCACCGAGGTGACGATGCCGAGGCGGGACACGGCGTCGACCGGGCGGACGCCGAACTCGGCGGCCACCGCCAGCGCGGTCGCCGCGTTGCCGAGGTTGACCTTGCCGGGCAGCTGCAGGGAGACCTTGTGCCAGGCCCCGGTGGGGTCGAGAACGCCCTCGTCCTCGACCACCCAGTGCGGCTCCGGTCGGCGCAGCGGGCAGCCGGTGCACCACCACTGCTCGCCGGAGCGCTGGATCGTGGAGCCGCACTCCGGGCAGACCCAGGAGTCGTCGTGCCAGCGCTGACCGGCGCTGAACCACGTCACGTGCGGCGGGTTGATGCCCCGGGCGGGGTCGCCCGGCGGGGTGGCGGCCCACACCACAAGCGGGTCGTCGGCGTTCGCCACCACCCGTACGTCGGTGTGCCGGACCAGCGCCGCGCGCCAGAGCTGCGCCATCATGGCGACCTCCTTGGCGCGGTCGAGCTGGTCGCGGGAGAGGTTGAGCAGCGCGACCACGTGCGGCTCGGTCGCCTCCAACACCTGGGCCAGGTAGTGCTCGTCGACCTCCAGCACCGCGTACGGGGTGCTGCCGGCCTTGGCCAGCGCCGAGGTGTGCCCGCTGGGCATGTTGGCGCCGAACGAGTTGGTGGCGACCCGGCCGAGCACGCCGACCGCGGCGGAGGTCAACCGGGTGGTGGTGGTCTTGCCGTTGGTGCCGGAGACGAGCGCGATCGCGCGCCCGGCCGACAGGTGGGCCAGCAGGTCCGGGTCGATCTTCAGGCCGATCCACCCGCCGATCACCGAACCGTCGCCACGGCCGGCCGCCCGGGAGAGCGCCGCGGCGGTCCGTGACACGGAGCTGGCCACCTTGGCCCGTAGGGGCATTTTCGCGTCCGTCACGCGAGCGAGGTTACCGGACCGCCGGGCTCGCCAGATCGCCGCCGACGGTGAACCGTTCGGCCGTGGTGGCTGCGCGGGCGGACGGGTCGGTGTCCCCCGGACGGAGTCGATCTATGTCGGAAAGCGGACCACGCCGAGGGGCGCCGGGCGCCCTCCACTCCGCTCCACCCCTTGTGACGTGCGGTTTTGCTCTCGAGTTGGGCGCGCCACGCGGGCGGATTTGGTTGCGGGTGGAGGGAAGTGGAGTAGAGTGGGGACCAATGGTGAGGCCGGGAGGGCTCACCGGCCCGGGGGGTCAGCGGCGCCGCGAACGCCGTTCAAGGGCGAGGGGGTTGGGCCGGTGTTTCTCGGCACCCACACTCCGCGCCTGGACGAAAAGGGCCGGTTGATCCTTCCGGCCAAGTTCCGGGATGAGCTGGCGGGGGGTGTCGTGGTCACGAAAGGGCAGGAGCGCTGCCTCTACGTCTTCCCGACCCCTGAGTTCCAGCGGATCGCGGAGCAGTTGCGCGCGCAGCCGATGACACACAAGGCGGCCCGGGCCTACAGCCGGGTCTTCTTCGCCAGCGCGCACGACGAGGTCCCGGACAAGCAGGGTCGGGTGACCATTCCAGCCCACCTGCGGGCCTACGCCGCGCTGGACCGCGAGTTGGTCGTCATCGGCGCGAGCACGCGGGTGGAGATCTGGGACAAGGTCGCCTGGGAGACCTACCTCGCGGAGAGCGAAGACGACTTCGCCGACATCGAGGAGGGGGTGCTGCCCGGCGGTCTGTAGGGCGGTAACGGCGCCCGACGTACTGCGAGATCTCCAGCCGCTTTCGAGTTCCTGGCATCACTTCCCCGGTGCCAGGCGCACGATCCAGTCATTGGGCGACGGTCCGGTGTCAGGCGGGAGCGGATGGGGATCTGGCGGTACGACGGCAGCGCCGTCCGACGACAGGCGCACGAGAAGAACGGACGTTTCAACCAGTGGGGGTCATCATGGGGGAGTTGCGCGGCACGCATGTGCCGGTGCTGCTCGAGCGGTGTCTCGAGCTGCTGGCCCCCGCGCTGGGTCGAGGCGGCCGGACGATCTACGTCGACGCGACGCTCGGTCTGGCCGGGCACGCGGAGGCGGTGCTCGAGGCGCATCCGGAGACGGTCCTGATCGGGCTCGACCGGGACACCGAGGCGCTCGCTCACGCGCGGGTCCGACTGACCCGGTTCGCCGATCGGGTGCACCTGGAGCACGCGGTCTACGACGAGTTGCCGGATGTTCTGGATCGGCTGGGCTACCCGGCCATCGACGGCATCCTGTTCGACCTGGGTGTCTCCTCGTTGCAGTTGGACGCGCCCGACCGCGGGTTCGCGTACGCCCAGGACGCTCCACTGGACATGCGGATGGACCAGACCCGGGGGGTGACCGCCGAAGAGGTGGTCAACACGTACGCGCATCCGGACCTGGCCCGGGTGCTGCGGGTGTACGGCGAGGAGAAGTTCGCCGGTCGGATCGCCTCGGCGATCATCCGGCAGCGGGAGCAGGCCCGGATCACCTCGTCCGCGCTGCTCGCGGAGCTGGTACGGGACTCCATTCCGGCACCAGCCCGACGAACGGGTGGGCACCCGGCAAAGAGAACGTTTCAGGCTTTACGGATCGAGGTAAACAGAGAGCTGGCAGCGCTGGAGACAGCGTTGCCATCCGCGCTCGACGCACTGACCGTGGGTGGTCGCATGGTGGTCCTGTCCTATCACTCGTTGGAGGACAGGCTCACCAAGGCGGCCCTCACGGATCGGGTCCGCAGTAAGGGCCCGATCGACCTCCCGGTCGAGCTTCCCGGGTCCGGTCCGACGTTCCGGCTGCTCAGCCGGGGCGCCGAACTACCCGGGGAGGCGGAGGTCGCCGCGAACCCGCGCGCCGCCTCGGTGCGGCTGCGGGCCGCGGAGCGACTCGACCCGAACGCGACTGAGCTTGGGCGGACCGACCGCGAACGGTCTCGCCGACGGGTGAAGGGAATGCACCAACCGGGCACGGGGTCCGCCTGATCCGTGGGGGGTCAGGGGCACCGGGACGGCTAGAGGGACGGATGTTGAGGGGGAGGGACATGAGCATTGACAAGCGCGACCGCCGGGACGTCACCGGCGGCGGCCAGCGCGCACCGCGGTCGGGGGGCCGGATCGCGGCGGAGCGGGCTCCGCGCCTCGGTAACGGTACGTCACGCATCGATCGAGCGAACCGGCAGGGGGAGACTCGCGCCCGGGGGGCGCGCGAGTTCCCGACTCAGGGCACCGCTGCGCTCCGCCCGGTCGAGAAGGCCGCCAGCGCGACCGGCGCCCGGCCGCCGCGGCTGCGGGTGGCGCCGCCGCCGCCGATCTCGGTGCCGCGGGCGCCGTTCGCGGCACTGATCGTGGTGCTGGTGGTCGGTGGGGTGCTGGGCATCCTGGCGGTCAACACCAAGATCAATGAGAACGCGTTCCGGCTGGAGCGGTTGCAGCAGCAGCAGGCCCGACTGGACCTGGAGAAGCAGCAACTGGACAAGCAGATCGCCGACGCCGAGGCGCCGGGCAACCTGACCGCCGAGGCGAAGCGGCTGGGCCTGGTCGACGGCGGCGAACCGGGTTACATCCGGATGCCGGACGGCAAGACCCTCGAGGTGCCGCAGCCGGCGAGCGGTCAGCCGTCGGTGACCAGCCAGGGTGCGGGAGGCTGACCGGTGCCACCAAGGTCGGACGAGCCGCGCCGGGACCCTACGGGGTCCCGGCGCGGTTCTGCACGTGACGCCCGGCCTGCCGAGGGCGAGCCGCGCTCCGGGGAGCCGGGTGTCGGGGGCATCTCCGGCGCTCGGGCGTACACCCCCAGGGGGCGCACTGTCCGTGAGGAGCGCGGCACGCCGGCGCGCGGGCAGGGCGCCGAGCAGCGGCGTACGCCGCGTAGCACCCGGTCCGGTGACCCGTTCCGCCCGGCGTTGCAGGTGCTCGACGGCGGCCGGGCCGCCGCCCGGGCCGGCCGGCGCGACGCTCCGGCCGCAGGCCGCGGTGGGGTGGTGCGCACCGTCGCGCCGCGTACCCCTCGTGGCCCGGTCGGGGACGAGCCGCCGCCGCGTCGCCGGACCACGCCCCGCGCGCCGCGGCGCGGCGACCGGCCGGCGGCCCGGCGGCCGTCGCGCAAGCCACGACGCCCGCCGAAGCTCGCGGACTCGCGGCTGCGGCTGCGGCTGGGCACCGTGCTCGCGCTGACCCTGTTCGCCGCCATCGGGATCCGGTTGGTCTTCCTCCAGGCGGTCGACGCCCCGGCGTACGCCGGGGGCGGCATCGCCGACCGGCTCCGCACGGTCGAGCTGCCGGCGCCGCGCGGCGCGATCTACGACAGCACCGGCGCGCCGCTGGCCCGCAGTGTCGAGGCGCGGTACGTGTACGCCGACCCGACCGAGGTGAAGGACCCGGCCGCCGTCGCCAAGGCGCTGTCCCCGCTCCTCGCCATCCCGGTGTCGAAGCTCGTCGAGCTGATGAAGCCTCGCCGGCTGGAGAACGGCAAGGAGTCCACGTTCGCCTATCTGGCGCGGGGGGTGGAGATCCCGACCGCCAAGCGGGTGCAGGCGCTGGAGTTGTCCGGCATCGGGGTGCACCGCGACGAGCGCCGTGAGGTGCCGGGCGGTGACCTGGCGGCCAACCTGATCGGCTTCACCAGCCAGGACATGGACGGGTTGGAGGGGCTGGAGGCCCGCTACGACGACGTGCTCGCCGGTCAGGACGGCAAGCGGGTGTACGAGGCCGGCCTCGGCGACCTCGCCGCGCCGATTCCGGGCGGTTACAGCCGGACTACGGTCGCCAAGCCGGGCAGTTCGCTTGCTCTCACCCTCAACCGCGACCTGCAGTTCCGAACCCAGCAGATCCTGAGCGTGGGCATGGCCAAGGCGCCGGGCGGCACCGGCGCGGCGGTGATCATCGAGATTCCGTCCGGCGCGGTGCTGGCCCAGGCCAGCAACCCGACGTACAACGCGGCGAAGCCGACGCCGAGCGACCCGGTCGCCCGGGAGGACGCCGCGACCAGCTTCGTGGTCGACCCCGGCTCGGTGCACAAGGCGATCACCTACGGCGCGGCGTTGCAGGAGGGCGTGATCACGCCGGACACCACGTTGCCCATCGCCAACAACATCAAGATGGGCGACACCTGGTTCTCCGACACCCATCCGGCCAACGGCAAGCGGATGAGCGTGCCGGGGATGCTCGCCTTCTCGTCGAACGTCGGCACCATCACCATCGCCGAGAAGCTCGGCCGGGACCGGTTGATCGACTACCAGAAGCGGTTCGGGCTGGGCAAGCCCACCGGCGAGGGGATGCCCGGGGAGGCCAGCGGCCGACTGCTGCCGGCCGACGAGTGGAGCGGATCGTCGCGCGGGTCGGTGCCGATCGGGCACAGTGTCGACGCCACGCCGTTGCAGATGGCCGCCGCGTACGCCGCAATCGCCAACAACGGGACGTACGTGCAGCCGCACCTGGTCAAGGAGGTGATCGGCCCGGACGGCAAGCGCACCCCCGCGCCGGCGCCGGTGACCCGGTCGGTGCTCAGCCCGCAGAACGCGGCGGCGCTGCGCACCATGCTGGAGGCGGTCACCACCGTCGACGGCGCCACCGGCGTCACCGCCGCGGTCCCCGGCTACCGGGTCGCCGGCAAGACCGGCACCGGATCGCGCCTGGTCAACGGCAAGATAGAGACCGACAAGGTGTCGTCCTTCATCGGCATGGCCCCCGCCGAGAACCCCCGCTACGTGATCGCGGTGTTCGTGTACGCGCCCAACGGCGGGGGCGCGGCGATCGCCAACCCAGCGTTCCGGGACATGATGCAGTTCACTCTGCGTCACTACCGGGTGCCGCCGTCCGCAAGCGGATCCGCGCCCAAGTTCGTGGTCTATCCGCGCTGAGCAGCGATGGCGGGACATCATCGGTGAGTGCCGACGAACCACCGGGGCGGCTGTGCGGCCGGAACCGGACGACCGGGTAGGGTCTGACGCCGTGCCCGGCAATCCACGTCCACGTACCGTGACCGGAGTCCGGCTCGGTGATCTCGCCGTCCGGCTCGCCGTCGACCTTCCGGCGGACGCCGCCGACGTGGTCGTCACCGGGGTCACCCACGCCAGCCAGGAGGTTCGCTCCGGCGACCTGTACGCGGCGCTGCCCGGCGCCCGTCGGCACGGTGCGGAGTTCGCCGCCGGTGCCGCCGAGGCGGGTGCCGTGGCCCTGCTGACCGACCCGGCGGGTGCGGAGCTGGCGGCCCAGACCGGCCTGCCCGCCCTGGTGGTGCCCGACCCGCGTGCCGTGCTCGGCGAGCTGGCCTCGGCCGTGTACGGCGACCCGACCGCCGGTCTCACCGTGATCGGGGTGACCGGCACCGCGGGTAAGACGTCCACCGCGTACCTGATCGAGTCGGGGCTGCGGGCCGCCGGGCACACCACCGGGCTGGTCGGGACCGTGGAGACCCGGCTCGGTGATCTGGTGATCGACAGTGTGCGTACCACCCCCGAGGCGACCGACCTGCACGCCATGCTTGCCACCGCCCGCGAGCGTGGGGTCACCGCCGTGGTGATGGAGGTCTCCAGCCACGCGCTGGCCATGGGCCGGGTTGGCGGGGTGCGGTTCGCCGTCGGCGGTTACACCAACTTCGGCTCGGACCACCTGGACTTCCACGCCGACAGCGACGACTACTTCGCCGCGAAGGCCCAGCTCTTCGACGGGCGCTGCGCGGTCGAGGTGCTCAACCACGACGACCTGGCGTTGAAGCCGCTGCTCAAGCCGACCACCGTCACCTACTCGGCGGCCGGTGACCAGGGCGCGACGTGGTGGGCCGACGGTGTGAGCGGCGAGGGGTACGCCCAGCGGTTCACCGCGCACGGCCCGAACGGCGTGGCCCTGTCCGCCGGTGTCGCGCTGCCCGGCCGGCACAACGTGGCCAACGCGCTGCTGGCCATCGCCACGCTCGTCGGCGCCGGGGTGGACCCGGCGACCGCGGCGGACGGCGTGGCCGCCTGCGGTGGCGTGCCCGGTCGCCTGCAACTTGTCGACGTCGCCGCCCCGGTGCGCGGGGTGGTCGACTACGCGCACAAGTCGGACGCGATCGTGGCCGCGTTGGCCGCGCTGCGTGAGCTGAGCGCCGGCCGACTGATCTGTGTGATCGGCGCCGGCGGGGACCGGGACCGGGGCAAGCGGCCGGTGATGGGCGCCGCCGCGGCGGAGGGGGCCGACGTGGTGCTGGTGACCGACGACAACCCGCGTACCGAGGATCCGGCGGAGATCCGCGCCGAGGTGCTCGCCGGGGCGTACCGGGCCGGCACGGCCGCCCGGATCATCGAGGTGGCGGGCCGCCGCGCCGCGATCGACGAGGCGGTCCGGCTGGCCGAGCCGGGCGACGTCGTCGCGCTGCTCGGCAAGGGCCACGAGCGGGGCCAGGAGGTGGCGGGCGAGGTGCTTCCGTTCGACGACAGCGTCGAGCTGGCCGAGGCGCTGCGGGCCCGCTTCGGGGACCTGGCGGGTCAGCGGTGATCGCGCTGAGCCTGGCCGAGGTGGCCGCCGCCGTCGACGGGCGGCTGGTGGCCGCCGACCCGACCGCAACCGTCACCGGGTCGGTGGAGTTCGACTCGCGCAAGGTGGGGCCCGGTTCGCTCTTCGTGGCCTTCCCCGGGGAGAAGGTCGACGGGCACGACTACGCGGTGACGGCGATCCAGGCCGGCGCGGTGGCGGTGCTCGGCAGCCGCGAGGTGCGCGGGGTGCCGATGGTGCTCGTCGACGACGCGCTGACCGCGCTGGGCCGGCTGGCCCGCGCCGCGGTGGACCGGCTGCCCGAGCTGACCGTGATCGGCGTGACCGGCTCGTCCGGCAAGACCACCACCAAGGACCTGATCGGTCAGCTGACCTCCCGGCTCGGGGCCACGGTGGCGCCGCCCGGCTCGTTCAACAACGAGCTGGGGCACCCGTACACCGCCCTGCAGGCCGACCCGGACACCCGCTACCTGGTGATGGAGAAGGGCGCACGCGGGGTCGGGCACGTGCGGTACCTGTGCGAGCTGGTGCCGCCCCGGATCTCCGTGGTGCTCAACGTCGGCACCTCGCACATCGGTGAGTTCGGCTCGCAGGACACCATCGCCGTGGCCAAGGGAGAGCTGGTCGAGGCGCTGCCGCCGGACGGGCTGGCCGTGCTGAACGCCGACGACCCGCGGGTGGACGCGATGGCGAGCCGTACGCAGGCCCGGGTGGTGCGCTACGGCGAGGCGCCCGACGCCGACGTGCGCGCCGAGGACGTCACACTCGACGAGCGGGGGCACCCGTCGTACACCCTTGTCACCCCGGAGGGGCGCGCGCCGGTGCGGCTCCGGCTGGCCGGCCGCCACCAGGTCTGGAACACCCTCGCGGCGGCAGCGGTGGCCCGGGAGCTGGGCATGCCGCTGGCCGAGCTGGCCACGGCCCTCGGCGAGCTGGGGCTGGTCTCGACCCGCCGGATGGACGTCTTCGACCGCCCCGACGGGGTGACCGTGATCGACGACTCGTACAACGCCAACCCGGCCTCGATGGCCGTCGCGGTGCGGGCGCTGGCGAGCATGGGCCAGGGACGGCGTACCGTCGCGGTGCTTGGTTACATGGCCGAGCTGGGCCCGTTCGAGTACGACGGCCACGCCGAGGTCGGCCAACTCGCGGCCGAACTGGGCGTCGACCGGCTGCTCGTGGTGGGTGAGCCGGCCGCGCCGATCCACGAAGGCGCGACAGCGGTAGCAAACTGGGGAGGAGAGTCGGTGCTGCTCACCGATCAGGCGGCGGCCGTCGAGGTGCTGCGGAGCGAGCTACGACCGGGTGACGTCGTCCTGGTCAAGGGTTCCCGGTACCGGACCTGGGAGGTGGCCGACGCCCTGCGCGCCGACGCCGCCGGGGAGCCCACCCGATGAGGGCGGTCATCGTCGCCATCGGGGTGGCGTTCCTCGTCTCGCTGTTCTGCACCCCGATCGCGATCAAGGTGTTCACCCGGCTCAAGGCCGGTCAGCCGATCCGGTCCGACGGCCCGGCCATGCACCAGGGCAAGAAGGGCACGCCCACGATGGGCGGCGTGGTCTTCATCCTGGCCACGGTGATCGCGTACGTGGCCGGGCACCTCGCCCTGACCACCCTGCCGGACCAGCAGATCGCGCAGGTGGAACCGACAATCACGGCGCTGGTGCTGCTGGGGCTGATGGTCTTCTCCGGTGCGGTGGGTTTCCTCGACGACTTCCTCAAGGTGCGCAAGCGCAACAGCGCCGGGCTGAACAAGCGCGGCAAGTTGCTCGGGCAGATCCTGGTCGGCGCCGTCTTCGGGGTGATCGCCCTGTGGTTCCCGAGCACGATGACCGACGCGACGGGTCGGGCGACGAACACCCAGACGGTGGGTAGCACCACGCTGAGCTTCATCCGGGACATCGACTTCCTGGAGGTCAGCAAGGTCGGCGCGGTGATCATCTTCATCTTCGTGGTGATGGCCGCGACGAACGGCGTCAACCTCACCGACGGCCTGGACGGTCTGGCCACCGGCGCGTCGGTGATGGTGCTCGCCGCGTACGCGCTCATCGCGTTCTGGCAGTACCGGCACTGGTGCGCCGACCCGAGCTACACCCAGCCGTACTGCTACGAGGTCCGCGACCCGTTGGAGATCGCGCTGATAGCCGGGGCCGCGGCCGGGGCCTGTGTGGGCTTCCTCTGGTGGAACACCTCCCCGGCACGGATCTTCATGGGCGACACCGGTGCGCTGGGGCTGGGCGGCCTGATCGCCGGCATGGCGATGTCCACCCGGACCATCCTGCTGCTGCCGATCATCGGCGGGCTCTTCGTGATCATCACGATGTCCGTGGTGATCCAGATCATCTCCTTCAAGACCACGGGTAAACGGGTGTTCCGGATGTCTCCGCTCCAGCACCACTTCGAGCTGGCCGGCTGGAGCGAGGTCAACATCGTGGTGCGCTTCTGGATCATCGCCGGCATCGGCGTGGCCATCGCCCTGGGCCTGTTCTACAGCGAGTTCCTCGCCAACATGACCTGACCCGCCCCGCCCCCGCCCTCCCTACCCTCCCTACCCTCCCGCCCTCCCTGCCCCCTGCCCCGCCGATCTTGCACTTTCGCATGGCGGAACGTCCGCTGATGGGCGTTTCGTCGCCACCGAAAGTGCAAGATCGACGCGTGAGGGCGGCGCGGGAGCGGCGCGGGGAGCGCGCGGGGGCCGGCGGGGGTGGGGGTTCGACACGCCCGGTGGGGCGTTGTGGGGCGGTGGGGCGTGTTCAGCGGTGATGATGTCGGGGTGGGGGAGGAAATCGGCACCGAGGACGGGACAGTCGGACGGCCGCGTCGGTCACCGGGCGCGGCGCGTACGCCGGTGGCTGCCGGGGCGCGCGGCCCGGAGCCCGGCGCGGCGGCCCGCGAATCCGGCCCGGGAGCGCGCGAGCCGGGACCGGCGGGACGCGAGCCGGAGGCGGTGGCGGCGACACCACTGCGCGGGTTCGACGCGGCCGGCGGGCTCGCCGCGCTGCGCGGCCTGCTGGACCGGCCGCTGACCTCCTACTACCTGCTGCTGTCCTGCGCCGGTCTGTTGCTGCTGATCGGGCTGACGATGGTCTTCTCGGCGACGAGCGTGAAGGACTACGCCGAGGACGGCAACGCCTCGGCCTCGGTGACCAAGCAGGCCATCTTCGCGGTGATCGGCATCGGCGCGTTCTGGGTGTGTCAGCGCCTGCCGGCAAGCACCTACCGCTCGCTGGGCCGTCCGCTGCTGTTCACCTCGATCGGGCTGTTGCTGCTGCTCAACCTGCTGCTCGCGTACGCCCGGCTGACCGACCAGGACTCCGCCCGGGTCGGGCCGATCGAGGCGCGGCTGCTCTGGCTGTTCATCGGTGGGATCCAGGTGCAGCCCTCCGAGCTGGCGAAGTTCGCGCTCGTGTTGTGGGGCGCGCACCTCATCGCCCGCAAGGGCGCCGCGCTGGGCTGGTGGCGGGAACTGGCCACCCCGCTCTTCCCGGTGATGGGCCTGCTCTTCGTGCTCGTCGGCTACAACGACGTCGGCACGATGCTCTGCCTGCTGGCGCTTGTGGTGGGTCTGCTCTGGGCCGCCGGCGTGCGGATGCGGGTCTTCGGCGCGCTGACGGTGCTCGGTCTGCTCGGCGTCGGGCTGCTCGTCGCAGTGGCCTCGCTGGGCGCCGGCTCCGGCGAGCGCGGTGCGGAGAACTACCGCCTGGCACGACTGACGCTCTTTCTCAACCCACCGCCGCCGGAGCAGTGCGGCGACCCCTGCTACCAGTTCTACCAGGGGCGGCTGGCGATCGAGCACGGTGGTTGGTTCGGTGTCGGGCTGGGCAAGGGCAGCCTGAAGTGGGACTGGCTGCCCGAGGCGCACAACGACTTCATCTTCGCGGTCATCGCCGAGGAACTGGGCGTGATCGGGTGCGTCGTGGTGCTCAGCCTCTTCGCCGTCCTCGCGTACACCGGTTTCCGGATCGCCCGGCGGGTCGACGACCCGTTCCGCCGGCTCGCCGCCACCGCCGTCACCACCTGGCTGGTCAGCCAGGCCGTGATCAACATCGGAGGGGTGGTCGGGTTGCTGCCGATCACCGGCCTGCCGCTGCCGTTCATCTCCGACGGTGGAAGTGCCCTGGTGGTGACGTTGGCCGGCGTCGGCATGCTGGCGTCCTTCGCCCGCGCCGAACCCGATGCGGCCAGAGCACTGCATGCCCGTCCGCCGGCCCGGTGGGTCCGACTACTCTGGGCCCCGTTGCCGCCGCTTCCCGGCCGGCGTCGCCGACCGGCGACGCCGCCCGCAGGCCGAGGGTCCGTGCCCCGGTCCCGCGAGCGGCGCCATGACGACCAGGCCGCGCCGCGCGGGGTCCGACAGGACCGAACCCGCGGGGGTACGGCGAGCGAGAGGAGACGCTGATGGGTCCGCTGCGTTCGGTGGTGCTCGCGGGAGGTGGCACCGGGGGGCACGTCTACCCGCTGCTCGCCTTCGCCGACTGCCTGCGCCGACACGACCCCGGCGTCCGGATCACCTGTCTCGGCACACCCCGGGGCATGGAGAACGACCTGATCCCGCCGCAGGGCTACGACCTGCGGCAGATCCCGGCGTACCAGCTGCCCCGGTCGGTCAACATGAACCTGGTCCGTACCCCGGGCCGGATGTGGACCGCGGCGCGCGCCGCGGGCAAGGTGATCGACGAGGTGCGGGCCGACGTGGTCGTCGGCTTCGGCGGGTACGTCGCGGTGCCGGCCTACCTGGCCGCGTGGCGTCGCGAGCTGCCCATGGTGATCCACGAGGTGAACGTGCCGCCGGGCGTGGCCAACCGGCTGGGCATGAAGTTCACCAAGAACGTCGCCGTCGGCTTCCCGAACCAGCCGAGCCAGGCCGAGTCGCTGCGCGACGCGACGGTGGTCGGGGTGCCGCTGCGGCGCGCCATCACCGGTCTGGACCGGTACGCGCTGCGCAACGCCGCCCGCGCCCACTTCGGGCTCCGTCCGGACCTGCCGGTGCTCTTCGTCTCCGGCGGCTCGTCCGGCGCCCGTTCGATCAACCTGGCGGTCTCCGGGGCGGCCAAGGAGTTGGCCCGCAACGGCGTGCAGGTGCTGCACGTGATGGGCGCCCGTAACGAGCCGGTGCCGATCCCCACCGACCTGCCGGTGCCGTACGTGACACTGCCGTACCTGTCCGAGATGGAGCTGGGCTACGCGGCGGCCGACCTGATGCTGGCCCGGGGCGGGGCGATGACCGTCGCCGAGGTCGCCGCGATCGGGCTGCCCACGATCTACGTGCCGTACCCGCACAGCAACCAGGAGCAGCGGCGCAACGCGCTGCCCGTGGTGGAGGCCGGTGGAGGGCTGCTCGTCGACGACGCGGAGCTCACCCCGGACTGGCTGGAGCGCACCGTCATCCCGCTCATCCGCGACCCGCAGCGGCTCTACACGATGGGTGCCGCCGCCGCGTCGTACGGCCGGCGCGACGGCGACGAGGCACTGCGCTCCTTCGTGCTGGCGGCGGTGGCCCGATGACCGCCCAGTTCACCCCGGCCGGCACGCTCACCGCCGAGGACCTGGGCGTCGTCCACCTGATCGGCGTGGGTGGGGTGGGCATGCTCGGCGTGGCCCGGCTGCTGCTCACCCGCGGCATCCGCGTCTCCGGCAGCGACCTGCGGGAGTGGCCCTCGCTTGCCGGCCTGCGGGCGCTCGGCGGCACCATCCACCTCAGCCACGAGGTGACGAACCTCGACGGTGTGGACACCGTCGTCTACTCGTCCGCCATTCCCCAGGACCACCTGGAGCTGGTCGAGGCGCGTCGGCGCGGCCTGCGGGTGCTGCACCGCTCGGAGGCGCTCGCCGCGGCGATGACCGGCCGCCGGGCGGTCGCCGTCGCCGGCACGCACGGCAAGACCACCACCACCTCGATGGTCACGATGGTGCTCCAGCAGGCCGGTGTGGACCCGTCCTTCGTGATCGGTGGGGAGATCTCCGAGGTGGGCTCGGGCGCCCACCACGGCACCGGCGAGCACTTCGTGGTCGAGGCGGACGAGAGCGACCGCTCGTTCCTCATCTACCGCCCGTACGTCTCGATCATCACGAACGTCGAGGCGGACCACCTGAACACCTACGGCGACTACGCGACGCTGGAGGCGGCGTTCGTGGAGTTCGCCCGCCTCACCGACCCGGACGGGTTCATCATCACCTGCGCCGACGACCCGGGCGGTCGGCGGCTTGCCGAGAGCCTGCGTTCCGAGGGACGACGGGTGTTCACCTACGGCGAGGCGGCCGACGCCGACCTGCGGGTGTCCGAGATGGCCTCCTCCGCGCGGGGGGTGCGCTACCTGGCCGCGATCGACGGCCGGTCGCTTGGCGAGTTCCGGCTGCCGGTGCCGGGGCGGCACATGGGGCTGAACAGCGCCGCCGCGGTGCTGACCGCGTACCTGCTGGAGTTGCCGCTGGAGGCGGCGGAGGCCGCGCTTGCGGTCTTCCCGGGTGTGCGACGGCGCTTCGAGCGCAAGGGTGTCGCGGACGGTGTGCTGGTCTACGACGAGTACGCCTACCACCCGACCTCGATGACGCTTGCGATGCAGACGCTGCGCGAGGTGGCCGGGGACGGCCGCCTGATCGTCGTCTTCCAGCCGTACCGGTTGTACCGCACCCGCGACAACCAGGCGGAGATCGCCGAGGCGCTTGCCATCGCGGACGAGGTGGTGTTGTTGGAGGTCTTCGGTCCGGGTGAGTTGCGTCAGCCCGGCGAGGGCTCGGCGGCGCTGATCGCGGCGGTGGACCTGCCCGCCGACCGCAAGGTCTTCGTGGAGTCCTGGGAGCAGGCTCCGGTCGAGGTGGCCCGGCGCGCCCGCTCGGGGGACGTGGTGGTCACCATGGGCGCCCCGCCGATCTCGCTGATGGGCGACGAGTTGCTTGCCGCCCTGGGTGAGCGGCCGGCCGGCCCGGCGCCGACCGCGACCGTCGACCCGGTGGCGACCACTCCGGCGATCGGTGATCCGGTGCCGGGTGGGGCCACCTCGGGTGGCGACGGCGCGGCTCTCGGTGGCACCGCCGTGCCCGGCGGCTCGGCGCCCGCGGCCGGATGAGTCCCGGCCCGGCCCGAGGGCGGACCAGCGCCGCCGACGGTGGCGCCCCGCGCCGCGGTCCGGCCCGGCGGTGGCAGCTGGTCCGGGCGGGCAGCGACGCGGTACCGCCCTCGACCCGCCGGTTCATGGCCCGTGCCCGGCAGCGCCGCATGCGTGCGGCGCTGCCGTGGGCGGTGGCCGCCGGTTTGCTCGCGGTGGCCGGGCTGGTTGCCTGGACGGTGCTCGGCACCGGGCTGTTCGGCGTGCGCGAGGTCCGCGTGGAGGGCGCCGACCTGATCACTCCGGTGCAGGTGCACGACGCGGTCGACGTTCCGGACGGGGTGCCGCTGGCCCGGGTCGACCTGGCCGCCGCCGCCCGACGGGTCGGCGCGCTGCCGGAGGTGGAGCGGGCCACGGTCTCCCGGGACTGGCCCGGTGCGCTCGTGGTGCGGGTGACCGAACGGACCGCGGTGGCGGTGGTGCCGCAGGGGGAGGCGTTCGCCCTGATCGACCGGAGCG
The DNA here is from genome assembly GCF_053605225.1 of Micromonospora sp. NPDC003944. NCBI lineage: Bacteria > Bacillati > Actinomycetota > Actinomycetes > Micromonosporales > Micromonosporaceae > Micromonospora > Micromonospora sp. NPDC003944. The sequence goes on along the minus strand of NZ_JBSGIV010000027.1, from coordinate 30,728 downwards.
GGGTGGCGTTCCGCACGGTGGAGCGACGCCCGGCCGAGCTGCCGCAGGTGACGGTGGCCCACCCGGCCGCCGACGACCCGGGCACCCGGGCGGGGCTGGAGGTGCTCGTCGCGCTGACGCCGGAGTTGCGCGCGGAGCTGGTGGACGTGGACGTGGCGGGGTTGGCCCGGATCAGCCTGCGGTTGCGGGGGGACCGGACGGTGGTCTGGGGCGACGCGAGCCGGGGTACGGACAAGGCCCGGGTGGCCACCGCGTTGCTCGACGAGGAGACCGATCGGATCGACGTGAGCGCCCCGGACGTGGTGACCTTTCGTTGACCGGTGAGCGTGCGCGAACGTGAGACCTCGCGCTCCGCTCGGCGACACGCCGCCCGGGTCCTTGGCTCATCGCGCGGTGGCGCTTACGTTGCCCCGAAGAGCTTCAGTGGTTGACATAACTGTAAGCCTCTAGTAGAGGGTGAGGGTTCCCCCCTGATCCTCGCTGGTGACAGCTGTCGTCGGCCGCTGGTCTGGCCACGCCGTACCCGGTCGGTCGAAGCCAATCTCGAAGAAAGGACCGGAGATGACACCTCCGCACAACTACCTGGCGGTCATCAAGGTCGTCGGCATCGGGGGTGGCGGCGTCAACGCCGTCAACCGGATGATCGAGGTTGGGCTCAAGGGCGTCGAGTTCATCGCGATCAACACCGATGCGCAGGCGCTGCTGATGAGTGACGCCGACGTCAAGCTCGACGTCGGCCGGGAGCTGACCCGCGGCCTGGGGGCCGGGGCCAACCCGGACGTCGGGAAGAACGCCGCCGAGGACCACCGCGACGAGATCGAGGAGGTGCTCAAGGGCGCCGACATGGTCTTCGTGACCTGCGGCGAGGGCGGCGGCACCGGCACCGGTGGCGCGCCCGTGGTGGCCAACATCGCCCGCAAGCTCGGGGCACTGACCATCGGTGTGGTGACCCGGCCGTTCTCGTTCGAGGGCAAGCGCCGCCAGGTGCAGGCCGAGACCGGGATAGACGAACTTCGCAACCAGTGCGACACGCTGATCGTGATCCCGAACGACCGGCTGCTGGCCCTGGGCGACCGCAACATCAGCATGATGGACGCGTTCCGCACGGCCGACCAGGTGCTGCTCTCGGGTGTGCAGGGCATCACCGACCTGATCACCACCCCGGGTCTGATCAACCTGGACTTCGCCGACGTCAAGAGCGTGATGAGCGGCGCCGGCAGCGCGTTGATGGGCATCGGCAGCGCCCGCGGCGAGAACCGCGCGGTCGAGGCGGCCGAGGCGGCCATCTCGAGCCCGCTGCTGGAGCAGAGCATGGACGGCGCGCGCGGCGTGCTGCTCTCCATCGCCGGCGGCTCCGACCTGGGTCTGTTCGAGATCAACGACGCCGCCCAGCTGGTCACCGACGCGGCCCACCCGGACGCCAACATCATCTTCGGCGCGGTCATCGACGACGCGCTCGGCGACGAGGTGCGGGTGACGGTCATCGCGGCGGGCTTCGACGGTGGCACGCCCGCCTACAAGGCGGCCGAGCCGACCCGTAAGACCAACACCAACCAGCCGGCACCGCAGAGCACTCCGGTGCCGACGCCGGCCACCAACCCGGCTCCGGCCCAGTCGCCGCGTCGCGTGCTCTTCGACGACGTGGACGTTCCCGACTTCCTCAAGAACGGGTCCTGAGCACCCCCGATGACCGACAGTTCAGCCACGGTACGACCGGATCGGCGCGCCGAACTCGCGGCCGGTCTGGCACAGGTGCGGTCCCGGGTCGACGACGCCTGCGCGCAGGCCGGCCGGGACCGCGCCGAGGTCACGATGATCGCGGTGACGAAGACCTATCCGGCCAGCGACGTGGTGGCGCTGGCCGGGCTCGGGGTGACCGACATGGGGGAGAACCGCGACCAGGAGGCAGCCGGCAAGGCCGCCGAGGTGGCTGCCGCCGGGGTGACTCCCCGCTGGCACTTCATCGGGCAGTTGCAGCGCAACAAGGCCCGTTCGGTGGTCCGCTACGCCGACGTGGTGCACTCCGTCGACAGTGTCCGGCTGGCTCGGGCGCTCGCCACCGCGACCGCCGACCGGCAGGTGCCGCTCGACGCTCTGGTCCAGGTGAGCATCGACGGGGACGCGGTCCGGGGTGGGGCCCTGCCCGACTCGGCGGATCCGGGCGCCGGGTTGGAGTCGGTCGCCGAGGCGGTGGCCGACGCGCCGGGGCTGCGTCTGGTCGGTCTGATGGCTGTCGCTCCGCTGGGGTGGGAACCGGAGCGGGCGTTCACCCGACTCGCGGAGGTCGCCGACGCGTTTCGGGCCGTCCATCCGGGAGCCACCGCGTTGTCCGCGGGTATGAGCGGAGATTTCGACATCGCGATCCGTTACGGCGCGACACATGTCCGCGTCGGTAGCGCGTTGCTCGGAATGCGTCCCACGCTGCGGTAGCCTGACCGCGAGACAAGCAAATTACATCAGTGTTGTTTCAGGGGTGGCGTCTCCTGGTCGGGGGTCGTGGCGCGCGACGCGAATCGCGCGCCGGGAGATTGCCGTTCCGGTCCGATGGGCATGGTTGTCCACTCGCGACGGGCGACATGGCACGGGGGCGCGTGCCGCACGGCGGACGGAAGGGCGCGGGATGGGTGCACTGCGCAAGGCGGGGGTCTGGCTCGGTCTGGTCGAAGAAGACGACGAGCGGGCCTACGACGACGGTGGCTACGACAAGGGTGGCTACCGCGACTCGCGTTACCGGCAGAGCCGGTACGCCGAGGAGTTCGCCGACGAGGACGAGGACGACGCCGAGGAGCCGCCGGCTCCCCGGCCGCGGGACAGTGGGCGGGGTCGACTCTCCGAGCGGCCGAGTGGGCGGTTGAGCGAGTCCGAGCGCGGTGACGGTGAGCGCCCGGAGCGGATCGAGCGGTCCAGCGTACGGTCGATCACCCGCTCGTCGGCGGGCGAGACCTCCGGTGCGCTGACCTACCACACCCGGGACAACCTGGCCCTCGCGCCGCAGGTCACGCCCCGCGAGCGGGTCCTTCCGGAGGAGGAGCAGCGGTACCAGATCACCACGCTGCACCCGACCACCTACCGGGAGGCGCGCACCATCGGCGAGCACTTCCGCGACGGGGTCCCGGTGATCATCAATCTCACCGAGATGGATGAGGCGGATGCCCGCCGTCTGGTTGACTTCGCCGCCGGGCTGGCGTTCGGCCTGCGCGGTACGATCGAGCGCGTGACCAATCGGGTGTTCCTGCTCTCACCGGCCAACGTCCAGGTCACCGCTGAGGACAAGGCCAAGATCGCTGAGGGCGGTTTTTTCAGTCTGAGTTGACCCCGCCCGACCAAGGGACGTCGCTGACCGTGTTGTCGATCTTACTGCAAGTGCTGTACCTGATCCTTTATGTCTTCCTGCTTCTTCTTCTGTCCCGGTTCGTGTTGAGCGCCGTCCTGCAGTACGGCCGTCGCTGGCAACCGGGGCGTGGAGCATCGGCAGGATTGGAATCCGTGTGGAGCGTCACTGATCCCCCTCTCAACGCGTTGAGGCGTGTGATCCCTCCGCTGCGAATTGGTACCGTGAGCATCGACCTGGCCTCCCTTGTGCTCCTGGTTATCCTGTTCGTGCTGATGGAGTTCGTGTTAGGGCCGTCGATCAGGGCATCTGCCTGATGACCGACGCGCTTTCGCGGCCGCAACTGACCCGAGGAGTTTCGATGCCGCTGACCCCGGCCGACGTCCACAACGTCGCCTTCAAAAAGCCGCCGATCGGCAAGCGGGGGTATGACGAGGAGGAGGTCGACGCCTTCCTCGATGAGGTCGAGCGCGAGCTCGCCCGTCTCATCGAGGAGAACAACGAGCTGCGCGCCCAGGTGGAGCGCGGCGGCCGTGGCGGTGCCCCCGCAGGCCCCGGCGGCGACGCCCGACTGGCGGCGGAGCTCAACGACGTCAAGGCCCAACTGGACCGGGTGCAGCGCGACAAGTCGGCGGCCGAGCAGGCTGCCCGCGCGATGCAGGCCGAGCTGGAGCAGGTCCGCGCGACCGGCGGCCCGGCCGGCGGCGTCACCGGTGACGGTGAGCAGCAGGCCCTGCGCGTGCTGATGATGGCCCAGCGCACCGCCGACGACCACGTGTCCGACGCTCGTCGCGAGGCCGACCAGCTGCTCTCCGAGGCTCGCAGCAAGGCCGAGGAGGTGACCCGGGAGGCGCGCGCGAAGGCTGACGCCCTTGAGCGGGACGCCCGCCAGCGGCACCAGGAGGCCATGGGCGGCCTGGACGCCAAGCGCACGGCCCTGCAGAAGCACATCGAGGAGCTCAAGCAGTTCGAGCGCGAGTACCGCACCCGGCTCAAGGCGTACCTGGAGAGCCAGCTGCGTGACCTCGACGGTCGTGGCCAGGGGCTCGAGGCCGAGATGACCCGCTCCGAAGCCGGTCGGGTCGCGGGCGGCAACGGGCTGGCCGCAGCGGGTCTCGCCGGTTCGTACGGCGGCGGCGGGCGCTCCGGCGCTCTCGAAGCCGGCCGCTGAGCACCGGCCGGCGATCGCTCTCCGCACATGGTGACGGTCGCCGGCTCCGCCTGGACGGTTCGACGCGGCGGGGGTGAGCCGTGATAGTCGCAAGTCTGTTGCTCATCCTCGTCGCGGTGGTGCTACTGGTGCTCGGCCTGGCCGGTGGCTCCAGCTTCTTGTTGGTCATCTCCATCGCGGCCAGTCTGCTGGCCGCCGTGGCGTTGGTGGTGGGCGCCCGCCAGGCAGCCGCCAACCGCGCCATGGCGGATCCCGGCCGGTCCGACCAGCGGCAACCCGACGCTCCCCGCACGGCCAGCCAGGCCACACCGGGTGTCGCGTACGGACCGTCGCTGGTCGAGCCGGAGGTGCCGGTCCAGCACGTGCCGACGACGTTTGGTACCGGCGGTGCCAGGTGGCGGCAACCACCCGCACCGCCGGTCGACCATGTGTCACCGATCGACGAGGCGTCGCCGGGCGTGACTCCGGCGGACGAGGCGTCCTCGCGTGCGCGACCCGTCAGCCCGGCGTCGCCGGCCGTGGCGTCGACCGACGACGTGTTCGACCCGGTGGTGACGGCGGTCGACGAGCCGGCCGCCCAGCAGATCACGGCGGCCGAGGCGGCCCGGGTCGCACGACTGCTCGACGACGTCGAGGTCGTCGACGGTCGCCCGCGTTACCACCTCGACACCTGCCCCCACCTCGTTGGTTGGCAGCCCGAGACGTTGCCGGTCGCCGAAGCCGTCGAACTCGGCTTCACTCCGTGCGCGCACTGCGCGCCGGCGACCGCTCTCCTCGCCGACGCCCGGCCGATCTGAAGCGGCGCCGGTGCCCGCACAGGACACGCTCACCGTGGCGGTACGGGTGAAGCCTGGCGCTTCCCGGGACCGGGTGGGTGGCTGCTTCGACGGCCCGCACGGGCCCGCCCTCGTGATCGCGGTCCACGACCCGGCCGTCGACGGTCGGGCCACCGAGGCGGCCCGCCGGGCGTTGGCCGGCGCGTTGGGTGTCCGCCCGGCCGCGGTGTCCCTGCGTACCGGCGCGGCCAGCCGGGACAAGCTCTTCCTCGTCGATCGGCCCGGCCCGGAGATGCCCGAGTTGCTGCGCCGACTGCGCGACGGATCCGCCGAGTGAGGACAGCCCGGGCAAGGCAGCCGTGACACCCGGGCTGGACCTCGCGCTGCTGCTCGGTGCGGCGGTGCTGCTGGTCGCGGTCGGCGCGGTGCGACTCTCCACCCGGCTCGGTGTGCCCAGCCTCCTGGTCTACCTGGCGCTGGGCGTGGCGATCGGCGAGGGCGGGCTGGGCATCCGCTTCGACGACGTCGAGCTGACCCGGACCCTCGGGTTCTGCGCGCTGATCGTGATCATCGCGGAGGGCGGCCTCACCGCCAGGTGGACCACGCTGCGCCCGGTGCTCGGGCTGGCCTCCGCGCTCTCCACGGTCGGGGTGGTCGTCAGCATCGTGGTGGTCGGCGTGGCCGTACACCTGCTGTTGGGGTTGGACTGGCGGTTGGCGCTGCTCTACGGGGCGGTCCTCTCGTCCACCGACGCGGCGGCCGTCTTCGCCACCCTGCGTCGACTGCGGCTGCCACCCCGGCTGGTGGCGACACTTGAGGCCGAGTCGGGGATGAACGACGCCCCGGTGGTGCTGCTGGTGGTGCTGCTGTCCCACCGGGGCCTGTCGCACCCGTGGTATTACGAGGTCGCGCTGGTCCTCTACGAGCTGGGCGTCGGCGCGGCGGTGGGTGTGGGAGCGGGCCTCGCCGGCACCTGGGCGTTGCGCCGGGCCGCGCTGCCCTCGGCCGGGCTCTACCCGATCGCCGCGGTGGGCATCACCGTCTTGGCGTACGCGGCGGGGGCGGTGCTGCACGCCTCGGGCTTCCTCGCCGTCTACGTGGCCGGGGTGTTGCTGGGCAATGCCCGCCTGTCGCACCGGCAGGCGATCCTCGGCTTCGCGGACGGGTTGGCCTGGCTCGCCCAGATCGGGTTGTTCGTGCTGCTCGGGTTACTGGCGTCGCCGGGCCGGCTGGACGCGGCGGTGCTGCCCGCGGTGGTCGCCGGGCTGGCTCTGGTGCTCCTGGCCCGGCCGCTGTCGGTGGCCGTCTCGGCGTCGCCGTTCCGGGTCGGCCTTCGCGAACAGGCGTTCCTGTCCTGGGCCGGACTACGCGGGGCGGTGCCGATCGTGCTGGCCACCATTCCGCTCTCCGAGCGGGTGCCCGGCGCGGAGCGGCTCTTCGACGTGGTGTTCGTGCTGGTGGTGATCTTCACGCTGGTGCAGACCGGGACGTTGGGGCCGTTCGCCCGTCGGTTGCGGGTGACCGCGCCGGCCGAGGCCGCCGAGATCCACGTGGAGACCGCGCCGCTGGAGCGGATGCGGGCGGACCTGCTCCAGGTGGAGGTGCCGCCGGGCTCGCGACTGGCGGGTGTGCACGTGGACGAGTTGCGCCTTCCGCCCGGCGCGTCGGTGACCCTGGTGCTGCGCGACGGTGTGGGCTTCGTGCCCGCGCCGGACACCCGGTTGAAGACCGGCGACAGTCTGCTCATCGTGGCGACCGCCGGGGTACGCGACGCCGCGGAACGGCGGCTGCGGGCGGTCAGTCGGAGGGGTCGTCTGGCCCGATGGTTTGGTGAGTACGGGGATGAGGTGGTCAATTGATCTGCTACCGTTCCCTTTGCCCCAGTTAGGCAGACTAGGGGCTGTTAGGCGGTGCGACGGTGCGGCACGTTGTCGCACGCCTGTACGTTCCGTATTCTTGCCAATCTCCGGAGTGCGCGGCCATCGTCGCCGCGCGCCCCTTTTCGTACATAGGGGACGCCCTGCGTGGCGTCCCCTGACCAGGCACCGCGGACCGCGCGGTTCCGCCGGCCGAGGGAGCGACCCATGGCGAAGCCAGCCGACACCAGGACCGCCGGGCGCAAGCCGGTGGTCAAGGCCACCCGCAGCACGGCGGAGACCGAGAAGATCCGGGCGGCGCTGGCGGCGCGGCGGGACGAGCTTCGCGCCGAGTACGATCAGACGCTGAGTGAGATCACCGAGCTGCAGCGCGATCGGCTGACCGACTCGGCCGGGGACGACCAGGCCGACACGGGCACCAAGACGCTCGAGCGGGAGCAGGAGATCTCTCTCGCCAACAGCATTCTGGAACGGATCACGCAGGTGGAGCGCGCTCTGGAGCGCCTCGACGAGGGTGGTTACGGCTGGTGCGAGCGGTGCGGCAACCCGATCCCGGTCGAGCGCCTCGCCGCCTTCCCGTCGGCCACCCAGTGTGTGACGTGCAAGCAGCTGGAGGAGCGGCGCTGAGGTCCGTTCCCCGGCGGCGATGAGACGGTGAGCGATCACCGCCAAGACTGTCGATGGGGAGCGCATGACCGCAGCACCGTCCGCCGAACCCGGCCGCACCGACCCGGGCGGCGGCACCCGCCGGCCCCGGGCCGTCGCGCTGCTCGCCGGAGTCGCCCTGGTGGCCCTGCTGGCCGATCTGGTCACCAAGCACCTCGCGCTCGCCGCGCTTACCGACCGGGAGCCGGTCCGGCTCCTCGGCGGGGCCGTCTACCTGAGCCTGACCCGCAACAGCGGCGCGGCCTGGAGCATCGGCGCGGACCACACCTGGGTCTTCCCGCTGATCACCATCGGTGTGGTCGGCTGGATCGTCTGGATGGCACTGCGCCTGCGCTCGCTGCCCTGGGCGGTCTCCCTCGGCCTCGTGCTGGGCGGCGCGTTGGGCAACCTCGTCGACCGGATCTTCCGGGCGCCGTCCCCCTTCCACGGGCACGTGGTCGACATGATCAGCCTCTTCGACCCGTACGGTCAGGTCTGGCCGGTGTTCAACCTGGCCGACAGCTCGCTCGTCTGCGGCGTGCTGCTGGCCGTCCTGTTGGAGCTGACCGGCCGCCAGCGTGACGGGCGGCGGGCGGGGCGCGACGGCGACCCGACCACCACCGACGCCGCGCCCGGTGCCGAGCAGCGGGAGCGGGCATGACCTCCGCGTTCGCCGCTGGCGGCGACCACCGTTCCCTTCCGGTTCCGGACGGCCTCGACGGCATGCGCCTGGACCAGGCGGTGTCCCGCCTGTTCGGGCTCTCCCGCACCGCCGCCGCAGCCCTTGTCGACGGCGGCGACGCGCTCGTCGACGGCGCCGCCCGGCCCAACTCGCACAAGGTCAAGGCCGGCTCGTGGCTGGACGTGACGCTGCCGGCCCCGGTCGCACCGCCGACCGTGGTGCCGCAGGCGGTGCCCGGCCTGCGGGTGGTCTACGCCGACGACGACATCGTCGTGGTCGACAAGCCGGTGGGGGTGGCCGCGCACCCGAGCCCGGGGTGGACCGGGCCTACGGTGATCGGCGCGCTCGCCGCGATCGGGCACCGCATCTCCACGAGCGGCGCCGCCGAGCGGCAGGGCGTGGTGCACCGGCTCGACGTGGGCACCACCGGGATCATGGTGGTGGCCAAGAGCGAGCAGGCGTACACGGCGTTGAAGCGGGCGTTCAAGTACCGCGAGGTGGACAAGGGCTACCACGCGGTGGTGCAGGGTCACCTGGACCCGCTGCGGGGCACCGTCGACGCACCGATCGACAGGCACCCCACGCACGACTACCGGTGGGCGGTGGTCTCCGGTGGCAAGCCGAGCATCACCCACTACGACACCCTGGAGGCGTTCCCGGCGGCGAGCCTGGTCGACGTCCGGCTGGAGACCGGCCGGACCCACCAGATCCGGGTGCACTTCTCCACCCTGCGGCACCCGTGTGTGGGTGACCTCACCTACGGCGCGGACCCCACCCTCTCGGCCCGTCTCGGCCTGGCCCGACAGTGGCTGCACGCCCGCGAACTGAGCTTTTTGCATCCCCGAACGGGGGACGAGGTCCGGTTCGTCAGCGACTACCCTGACGACCTGGAACGTGCGCTCCAGGTCCTGCGTGACTGAGCGGCGACCGCCCGACACCGCTTCACAGAGGGGATCCCGCCCGTGCGCGCCGGCAACCTGCTGCGGCAACTGGACCAGCGGCTGCTGCCGCCGCTGACCCGGGCCGTGGCCCGGCTGGGCGACCGGCCGTCGCGGTCCGGCGTGCTCAGTTGGGCCGCCGTGCTCTCCGCGGCGGCGGTGCTGGGAGCCGCCGTCTGGGCCGTCGACGACGCCCCGGTGGGCGACCGGACAGTCGGCGAGGTGACCCGGGTCGGCGTTGTCGACGGCGACTCCGTCCCCGGCTACCTGCGGTCGGCCGCCGCCGACCTGGCCGCGCTGCCCGCGTCCGCCCCGGCCGCCGAGGGCACGTACGCGCTCGTCACGCTCGACGCGTACCTGCCACCGCAGCGGCTGGCGACGGTGTTCGGCGACGTCGGGGTGTCGACAGTCTTCGGGCGGGTTCCGCTGCCCGGCCGGCAGACCGAGATCGTCAAGATCCCCGCGCTGCGGGTGCCCGACGACGTGGTCGCCGGGATGGCACAGGTGGCGGCCCGCAAGGAGACGGAGGCCGCCGACTACCGGGCCAGGGCGGCCGCCGTCGACGGCGACGGGGTCGGCGAGCGGGAGCTTCGGGAGCAGTACGTCACCGGTGCCGAGGTGGCCGCCGCCGAGGCCGCCGCGTACCGCACCGGCTGCGCCTGCCTCTACGCGGCGGTGGTTCGCGCGACGCCGGTGGCGCTGCGCGGCGTCGCGGCCCGTCCGGACGTACGGGCTGTCGACCCTGCCCCGGAGGTGTACCGGCTGGACCGCACGGTGTTCACACCTCCCCTGCCGGAGCAGCGTGACGTGGTGGTTCCGCCGGCCGACACCGGGCCGACCCCGGTACCGACCGAGGCCGAGCGGCCGGCGCCGGTGATCAGCGCACCGGCGCCCTCGGCACCCGTGGGCGAATCGTCGGAACCTGCACCAGTCGTGACGATTCCGTCACCCGAACCGTCGACGCCGGAACCCACCGGCTCGGCGCCGCCGAGCGTCACGACCTCGCCGGACGCCACCGTCGCCGAGCAGTCGTCGCCATCGCCGTCGTCGTGATCTGCACCGGCTGGTGTGCGCTCCGAGGTGTGGTCCGAATAGGGTTGGGTTCGTAGCCTGTCAGACAGAGATCGATGGCGCTGGGAGGGCGGGCCGTGGAGGGCAGTGAGACCGGCTGGGGCCGGCCGGCCGAACCAGCGCCGCGGTGGCGTGCGTTGTTGGACCGTGCCCGGTTGGGCGGTCGCGGCGCGGAGCAGACCGAACCGGACCGGCGCGCCGACGAGTCGCCACCGGACCCACTGCCACGGCGTGCGGCCCCCAACGGCTACGCCGGGCGGGCACCCGCCATCGGGCATCCGGCCGACCTGTCGTACGGCGCGGAGCCTGGCTACCGCGCCGAGGCGACCTACCGGGTCGACCCCGCCTATCGGGCTGAGCCGGGCTATCGTGCCGAGCCGGACTACCGCGCCGAGCCGGCGTACCGGACCGAACCGGGCTACCGCGCCGAGCCGGACTACCGGGCCGAGCCGGCGTACCGGCCCGAGCAGCCGGACTACCGCGCGGAGCCCGGCTACCGGGCCGAGCCGGGCTACCGGGCCGAACCGGACTACCGGGCCGCGCCCGGCTACCGGGCCGAGCCGGACTACCGCGCCGAGCCGAGCTACCGGGCCGAGCCCGAGCCGCCGCCACGTGGCCCCGAGCCGATCCCGTCGCGCTACGCGTTGCTTGACAACGGCTACCGGCCGGGCGACCCGCCGGTGGAGTCGCGGTACGCGTTGCTGGAGACCGGCTACCAGCCCGAGACCGGCTATCCCGCTGCCGCTCCCGCGCTCCCGCCGGTCGCCCCACCGCCCGCGCCGCCGGTCGCCCCGCCGCCGGTCGCCCCGCCCCCACCTGCCCCGGCGGTCGCCGAACGTGCCTACCCGGCCCGGGTCGAGTGGCGGCCGCACTCCGTCGACCAGGAGCAGGAGCGCGCCAACGGGGTGCTCCAGCGCGACCTGGGCACACCCCGGGTGTTCGCCTTCGCCAACCCCAAGGGCGGGGTGCACAAGACGACCGCCACCGTGCTCGCCGCGGCGACTGTCGGCAGCGTGCGCGGCAAGGGCGTGTTGGCCTGGGACGACAACGAGCTGCGCGGCACCCTCGGCCTGCGCGCCGGCAGCGCCCGGCACGCCCGGACCATCCGGCACCTGATCAGCGACCTGGCCCAGATCGAGATCCTGGAGGGCGCGACTCTGCTGGACCGGCTGGACGACTACCTGCGGCACGCCTCCGACGGCTCGTACGACGTGCTGGCCGGCGAGGAGAGCCCGCGCTTCGCCCAACGACTGGACCAGTTCACCGTCCGGCGGGTGCTGGAGTTGCTGCGGCGTACCCACGACGTGGTCTGTGTGGACACCGGCAACAACGTGGAGAGCCCCAACTGGCGCACCGTGATGCAGGCCGCCGACCAACTGGTGGTGACGACGGTGCCCCGCGAGGACGCGGCGTTCAGCGCGGACTGGATGCTCGACCTGCTGCACGAGGAGGGCATGGGCGAGTTGGCGGACAACGCGATCACCCTCATCTCCTGCCCGACGCCGGGGCGCTCGACGCTCCAGGACGACCTGGAGCGGCACTTCGCCACCCGTACCCGGGGAGTGGCAGTGGTGCCGTACGACCCGGCGCTGGAGACCGGGTCGTCGATCGAGTACCACCAACTCCAACCGGAGACCCGACAGGCGTGGCTGCGGGCCGCCGCGATGATGGTGGAGCCGTTCGCCCGGTGAGCTGGTCTGCCGCCACCGGAGCCCCGCTCTCCCGACGGGCCTGAGAGGATCATCGGGTGAGCACGGACAACCCCGATCCCGAGCGGGCCGTCGACGAGCCCGACCAACCCTCGCCACCCCGTACCCCGGGCGCGACACCGCCGGGGGTCGACCCGGTCGCCGACGCCGCGCCGGTCGGGTCCGGCCCGGCCCAGCCGCCTGCCTCGGCGGCGTACGCAAGCGTGCTGGAGCTTCGGTTCGACGAGCCGCGGCGTCCGGGGCGTGCCGTGGCGACGGTGCTCGGCGTCGTGCTCGCGCTTGCCGCGCTCGGTGTGCCGCTCGGGCTGCTCTGGGCCGCGCTCGCGCCGGACACTCCGGTGCTCAAGACCGCCGAGGGGGCGATCTACGCCGAGCCGCAACCGGAGCAGCCGATCGCCGCCGACGGGTGGTTCAGCCTGCTCGGGCTGGCCTTCGGGCTGCTCGTGGCGCTCGCCCTGTGGTTCGTGCTGCGTCGGCGGCGCGGCCCGGTCGGGCTGCTCGCCGCAGTGCTCGGCACCCTGGTCGCCGCGCCGGTGGCCTGGCAGGTGGGGCGACGGATCGGCCTGGCCACCTTCGACCGGTTGCTGGCCACCGCCCCGGCCGGGCAGGCCTTCAGCAAGCCCGCCGACCTGCGGGCCGGTGGGGTGGACTGGCTGCTCGGTGTGCTCCCGGTGCCGCACGGCAACCTGCTGCTGCCGGCGTTCGGGGCTGCGGTCATGTACACGCTGCTGGCGGGCTGGTCACGGTGGCCGGGCCTGCGCCCGGAGCCCGAGCCGGGGGAGTTCAGTTGGGTGTCGGCGGGGACGCCAACTCCGCAAGCGGCACCGGAACCGCCCGCACCTGACGCAGCAGAGCCGCCTCGCGGTTGAGTAACCGCAGCTCGGCGCGGAGCCGGGAGGCGGTGTCGTCGATCGCCAGCAGCCGTTGCCGGTCGTCGACGGTGAGTGCGGCGGTCGCCGCCACCAGGTGCGAGAGCACTGTCGGGTCCTCCGGCAGCTGCTCGGAGATCTCCTCCGGGTCGGAGCGGATCAGGCCGAGGTACTGCCGGAACACCGCGATCACCCGGGCCGCCAGCAGGTCGGCGACCTCGTCCGGGCCGCCCTGGTCGGGCAGCCACTCGACGTCGGCCGTCAGGTAGGGCTGCGCGCTGTCGTCGACCTCGGCGATCCGGAACCGACGGCGGCCGACCGTGACGATGTCGAAACCCCCGTCGGCCAGCTCGGTCACCTGGCGCAGCTCGGCGGTGCAGCCCACCTCGTGCAGCGTGACCTCGCCGACGCCAGGCGTCGCCCGCGCGCCCGGACCTGCGGGCGCGACCTCCCAGCCGGCCTGGATGGCCACCACGCCGAACTCACGCGGCGCGCCCTCGGGCAGGTCGACAAGGTGTCGGACCAGTGCCCGGTAGCGCTCCTCGAAGATGTGCAGCGGCAGCACCAGGCCGGGAAAGAGCACCGTTGCGAGCGGGAACACCGGCAGCCGTGCGGTCACATGGTCGAGCCTAACCAATCTCGTCCCGCCGGGCGTGGCCCGGCTCACCGTCCCGGCGTACGGGCGGCTCGGGTGGACGTCGGGACGGCCGCCTAGACTCGCAAGGGTGCTGAATCGGATCGACCTGCGCGACGGTCTCGGTGACCCGCGCCGCCTGCTGCCCCGTGCCCAGCTCGACGTGTCCGTCGCCGTCGAGCGCATCCGGCCCCTGGTGGAGGCGGTCCGTGAGCATGGGTACCCGGCGATCCGGGAGGCCAACGAACGGTTCGGTGGCATCTCCCCGGAGGTGCTGCGGGTGCCGGTCGAGGCGATCACCGAGGCCGAGGGGGTGCTCGACCCCGGCGTGCGCGCCGCGCTGCTGGAGTCGATCACCCGGGCCCGTCGCGTGCACGCCGACCAGCGGCGCACCGATCACGTCACGCAGGTGGTGCCGGGCGGCACGGTCACCGAGCGGTGGCTGCCGGTCGACCGGGTCGGCCTCTACGTGCCCGGCGGCCTGGCGATGTACCCGTCGACCGTGGTGATGAACGTGGTGCCCGCCCAGGCGGCCGGTGTGCGGTCGCTGGTGGTGGCCAGCCCGCCGCAGAAGGACAACGGCGGCCTGCCCGACGCCCGGGTGCTCGCCGCGTGCGCGCTGCTCGGCGTCGACGAGGTGTACGCCGTGGGCGGGGCCCAGGCGGTGGCGATGCTGGCGTACGGGGCGGCGGTCGACCCGGCGGGTGAGCTGCGGTGCGACGCGGTCGACCTGATCACCGGCCCGGGCAACATCTGGGTGACCGCCGCCAAGCGGCTGCTGCGCGGTGTGGTCGGCATCGACGCCGAGGCCGGGCCGACCGAGATCGCCATCCTGGCCGACGACACGGCCGACCCGGCGCACGTGGCCGCCGACCTGATCAGTCAGGCCGAGCACGACCCGCTCGCCGCGAGCGTGCTTGTCACCCCGTCGGTGACGTTTGTCGAGGCGGTCGAGGCGGAGCTGGCCCGGCAGGTGCCGGCGACCAAGCACGCCGATCGGGTGACCACGGCGCTGACCGGCGAGCAGAGCGGCGTGGTGCTCGTCGACGACCTGGAGGCGGGGCTGCGGGTGGTCGACGCGTACGCGGCCGAGCACCTGGAGATCCAGACGGCCGACGCCCGGGAGTGGGCGCTTCGGGTTCGCAACGCCGGGGCGATCTTCGTGGGCGCCTGGTCGCCGGTGTCGCTCGGCGACTACTGCGCGGGGTCCAACCACGTGTTGCCCACCGGCGGCTGCGCCCGGCACTCCTCCGGGCTGTCGGTGCAGTCGTTCCTGCGCGGCGTGCACCTGATCGAGTACACCGAGGCCGCGCTGCGGGACGTGGCGCCGCACGTGGTCACCCTGGCGAACGTCGAGGACCTGCCCGCACACGGCCAGGCGGTCCAGGCCCGTTTCCCGGGAGGGTCGGCGTGACCAGTCTTGAGGACCTGCCGATCCGGGACGACCTGCGCGGGCTGTCACCGTACGGGGCGCCGCAACTGGATGTGCCGGTGCGGCTCAACACCAACGAGAATTCCCACCCGGTGCCGGAGCCGGTGGTCGAGGCGATCGGCAAGGCGCTCGCGGCCGAGCTGCGTGAGCTGAACCGCTACCCGGACCGGGATGCGGTGGCGCTCCGCGCCGACCTGGCCGAATACCTCGGGCACGGTCTCACCGTCGACCAGGTGTGGGCGGCCAACGGCTCCAACGAGATCCAGCAGCAGTTGCTCCAGGCGTTCGGAGGGCCGGGGCGCACCGCGCTCGGCTTCGTTCCGGCGTACTCGATGCACCCACTGCTGGCCCTCGGCACCGGCACCCGGTGGGTGCCCGCCGAGCGCGGCGTCGACTTCGGGTTGACCGCCGACGACGCGGTCGCCCAGGTCCGCGAGCACCGACCGGACGTGGTCTTCCTCTGCTCGCCGAACAACCCCACCGGCACGGCACTGGACCCGGCGGTGATCGCCGCCGTGCTCGACGTCGCGCCCGGCATGGTGGTCGTCGACGAGGCGTACGCCGAGTTCGCCCGGCCCGGCACGGTCAGCGCCCTCGCGGTGCTGCCCGGCCACCCGCGGCTGGTGGTCACCCGGACGATGAGCAAGGCATTCGGCTTCGCCGGCGGCCGGCTGGGTTACCTGGCCGCCGACCCGGCGGTGGTACGCGCGGTGCAGCTCGTCCGTTTGCCGTACCATCTCTCCGCGCTCACCCAGGCCGCCGCGCGCGCGGCGGTGGCCCACCGCGACGCCCTTCTCGGTACGGTGAGCGCGATCATGGCGCAGCGGGACCGGATCGTGGCGACGCTGCGCGAGCGGGGGTTGCGGGTCGCCGACAGCGACGCCAACTTCGTGCTCTTCGAGGTGGGCGGCGACCAGGGCGTCGTCTGGAACGCCCTGCTGGCGCAGGGGGTGCTGGTCCGTGACGTCGGCCTGCCGGGCTGGCTGCGGGTGACCGCCGGCACCGCCGCCGAGACCGACGCCTTTCTTTCTGCTCTTTCTGCAATGGAGACTTCGCGATGAGTCGGACCGCCCGGGTGGAGCGGATCACCAAGGAGACCAAGGTCCTCGTCGAGATCGACCTCGACGGCACCGGAGCCGCCGAGATCAGCACCGGCGTCGGCTTCTACGACCACATGCTGCACCAGATCGCCCGGCACGGCGGCTTCGACCTGACCGTGCGCACCGTGGGTGACCTGGAGATCGACGCCCACCACACGATCGAGGACACCGCGCTCGCCCTGGGTGCGGCGTTCGACCAGGCGCTCGGCGACAAGGCCGGCATCCGGCGGTACGGTTCGGCGACCGTGCCGATGGACGAGGTGCTGGTCCGGGCCGCGGTGGACCTCTCCGGTCGGCCGTACGTGGTGCACGACGAGCCGGTGCTCGCCCCCTACATCGGGCCGGTGTACGCGACGAGCATGACCCGGCACATCTGGGAGTCCTTCGGTCAGGCGGCCCGGGTCACGCTGCACGTCGACGTGCTGCGGGCGGCCCGGCCGGGCGGTCACCCGGACGCGCACCACGTGGTGGAGGCGCAGTTCAAGGCGGTCTCCCGCGCGTTGCGCGAGGCCACCTCCATCGACCCGCGGTCCGCCGGGTCGATCCCGAGCACGAAGGGCGCGCTCTGATGAGCGCGAGGAGTGCAGCGCAGCGGAGCCCCGCAGTCGCGAATGGAAGAGGGCTCTGATGGGTGCCGCGTTGCCGACGTTGTTGCTGATCCTGGCCGGGGTGCTCGTGGGTGGCACCTGGTCGCTCTACCGGCAGGGCGCGCCGAAGGGGGCCGTGCTGGTCACCGCGGCGCTCGCGGTGCTCGCCACGGCCGCCGGGTTGCTGCGGCTGCTGCCGGAGAACGGGTGATCGGGGTGGCGACATGAGTGACGTGGTGGTGCTCGACTACGGCTCGGGCAACCTGCGTTCGGCGGAGCGGGCGCTGGCCGCCGCCGGGGCGGATGTGCGGGTGACCGACGACCTGGCCGCGGCGGCTGCCGCCGACGGTCTCGTGGTGCCGGGTGTGGGCGCGTACGCGGCGTGCATGGCGGGGATCGAGGCGCTCGGCGCCGGCCCGGTGATCGCCGAACGGGTGGCCGCTGGCCGGCCGGTGCTCGGCATCTGCGTGGGCATGCAGGTGCTCTTCGAGCACGGCGACGAGCACGGGGTGGTGACCAAGGGGTTGGGGCTGCTGCCCGGCGGGGTGACCCGACTGGCGGCCACCCGGTTGCCGCACATGGGCTGGAACACGGTTCGGGCACCCCGGGAGTCGGTGCTGTTCGCCGGGTTGGCGGAGCAGAGCCGGTTCTACTTCGTCCACTCGTACGCGATGGGCGACCCGGTGGCGCTTGCCGCCGCCGGCGCCACGGTGACCACCGCCCACCACGACACGGACTTCGTCGCGGCGGTGGAACGCGGCTCGTTGTCGGCGGCCCAGTTCCACCCGGAGAAGTCCGCCGACACCGGTGCCGCGCTGTTGCGCAACTGGCTCGCCACGTTGTCCAACGGTGGCTGAGCGTCGTCGCGCGGTGCCCGACCGACGGGTGTCGCGGTGAGCCGGGAGCGCGCCCGCCGGCGGGCGGAGCGGGAGGCGGAGCAGGCCCGGGAGCGGGCGGTCCGGCAGCGCCGGGTCGCCCGTCGGCAGCGCCGCCGCGCGGTGGTGCGTGGCCTGACGCCGCGGCTGCGGCGGGGGCGCTCCGGGCGGCTGGCCCGGCACACCCGGGGTGAGCGTGCCGCGATCGTGCTGCTCACCGGCGCGGCGTTGATCCTGATCTGGTCGTTCGTCGACAGCCTGGCGTTGCGTATCGCGCTGATCGTGCTGTTGCTGCTCGTACTGCCGGCGATCGTGGTGATCGCCCTGGACCGTCGTACCTGACCGAGGAGAAGACTGTGAGCCTGACCCTGTTGCCCGCCGTGGATGTCGCCGACGGCCGGGCCGTTCGGCTCGTGCAGGGCGCTCTCGGGAGCGAGAGCACCTACGGCGACCCGTTGGACGCCGCGTTGGCCTGGCAGCAGGATGGTGCGGAGTGGATCCACCTGGTCGACCTGGACGCGGCGTTCGGGCGGGGCACCAACGCGCACCTGCTCGCGGAGGTGGTGCGCCAGTTGGACGTGAAGGTGGAGCTGTCGGGTGGCATCCGCGACGACGAGTCGTTGCGCGCGGCGCTGGGCACCGGGGCGGCCCGGGTGAACATCGGCACCGCCGCGCTGGAGGACCCGGTCTGGTGTGACCGGGTGGTCGCGGAGTACGGCGACCGGGTGGCCATCGGGCTGGACGTGCGGGGTCAGATCCTGTCGGCGCGGGGGTGGACCCGGGACGGTGGTGACCTGTACGAGGTGCTGGAGCGGCTGGACAAGGCGGGTGCGAGCCGGTACGTGGTCACCGACATCACCAAGGACGGCACGATGCGCGGGCCGAACCTGGATCTGCTGCGCGAGGTGTGTGCCCGCACCGACCGGCCGGTGATCGCCTCGGGCGGGGTGTCCACGTTGGACGACCTGCGGGCGTTGGCGACCCTGGAGTCGGTCGGGGTGGAGGGCGTGATCGCCGGTAAGGCGCTCTACGCGGGTGCCTTCACGGTGGCCGAGGCGCTGCGGACGCTGGCCGAGGCGTGACGGTCACCCGGCTGGGGTCTGGCGGCCCGTGGGAGCAGCACTACGGCTACTCCCGGGTGGTCCGGGCCGGTGACCGGGCCTTCACGGCGGGCTGCACGTCGACGGTGGACGGTCAGGTGGTGCACGTCGGTGACGCGGCCGCGCAGACCGCGCAGGCACTGCGGATCGGCCTGGCCGCGCTCGCCGAGGTGGGTGCGGAGCCGGGCGACGTGGTCCGGACCAGGATGTACGTGACGGACCGGTTGCACGCCGACGAGGTGGGCCGGGCGCACAACGTGGTCTTCGGTGCGGTCCGGCCGGCGGCGACCCTGGTGGTGGTGGCCGGCCTGCTGGACCCGGAGCACCTGGTCGAGGTCGAGTTGGAGGCGTACCTCGGCGATCGCTGAGGTGTGCCCGGCCGAGCCATGGTCGGCTCGATTAGATTGTGCACAACTTAATTGTGGGCTACGGTTCAACGGTGACCGATGACCTGGTGCTGCGCCGGCAGGTGTGCTTCGCGCTCTACGCCGCGTCGCGCGCACTCACCGACGTCTACCGGCCGATCCTCGACGAGGTCGGGCTGACCTACCCGCAGTACCTGGCGCTGCTGGTGCTCTGGGAGCGCCCCGACGACGCCCCCACGGTGTCCGAGTTGGGTGCCGAGCTGCGACTCGACTCCGGCACGCTCTCCCCGCTGCTCAAGCGGCTGGAGGGGGCGGGCCTGGTGGTGCGGCGGCGGTCGGCCCGCGACGAGCGGCGGGTCGAGGTCGGCCTCACCGAGCAGGGCCGGGCGCTGCGCGAGCAGCTCTGCGACGTCCCGTTGCGGATCGCGCAGGCGACCGGGCTGGGTCTCGGTGAGCTTGTCGCGCTGCGCGACACCCTCACCCGGGTCACCGACACCATCCACCGACAGAAGGAGCAGTGACCATCATGCAGGTTCTCTACACCGCGTCCGCGACCGCCAGCGGCGACGGCCGGGACGGCCACGTCGAGACCTCCGACGGCACGTTCACGCTCGACCTGGCCGTGCCGAAGGAGATGGGTGGCGCGGGTGGTGCGGCCAACCCCGAGCAGCTCTTCGCCGCCGGCTACGCGGCCTGCTTCCACGGCGCGCTGCGCCTGGTGGCCCGGCGAGCCAAGGCCGACGTGACCGGTTCCGTGGTCGGCGCCGAGGTGGGCATCGGCCCGAACGGCAGCGGCGGCTTCGGGCTCACCGTGCAACTCGTCGTCGACCTGCCGGCCGTGCCCCGCGAGGCCGCCGAGCAGCTTGTCGAGCAGGCCCACCAGGTCTGCCCGTACTCCAACGCCACCCGCGGCAACATCGACGTCACGCTCACCGTTCGCGAGACCCTGCCCGCCTGACACCGCGGCGCAGCCCCCCATCCGCGGACGAGAGGACGACCACCCCGTGACCAGCAACCGCGAGATCCACCTGGCCAGCCGCCCCCAGGGCTGGCCCACCGACGACAATTTCCGACTCGTCGAGACCGACGTCCCGACGCCGGGACCGGGCCAGATCGTGGTCCGCAACCAGTACATGTCCGTCGACCCGTACATGCGCGGACGGATGAACGACGTCAAGTCGTACGTGGCGCCGTTCGCGCTCGACGCGCCGCTCGACGGTGGCGCGATCGGCGAGGTGGTGGCCAGCGAGGCAGCGGAGATCGCCGTCGGCGCCACCGTCCTGCACGGGCTGGGCTGGCGGGAGTACGCGCTGCTCGACGCCACCGCCGCCCGTCCGGTCGACCCGGATGTCGCCCCGGTCAGCGCGTACCTGAGCGTGCTCGGGATGACCGGGCTGACCGCGTACGCCGGGCTGCTCGAGGTGGCCGCGATGAAGCCCGGCGAGACGGTCTTCGTCTCCGCCGCGGCCGGCGCGGTGGGCAGCCTGGTCGGCCAGATCGCCAAGCTCAAGGGCGCCGGCCGGGTGGTCGGCAGCGCCGGCTCGCCGGCCAAGGTCGAGCGGCTGCGGGCGCTCGGCTTCGACGCGGCGTTCGACTACCACGACGGGGTCCGTGAGGGGCTGCGGGAGGCCGCCCCGGACGGTGTCGACGTCTACTTCGACAACGTCGGCGGCGACCACCTGGAAGCCGCGATCTCGGCCATGAACCTGCACGGACGGGCCGCCATCTGCGGCATGATCGCGCAGTACAACGCCACCGAGCCGCCGGCCGGGCCGCGCAACCTGGCGCTTGTCATCGGCAAGCGGCTCACCCTGCGTGGCTTCCTGGTCAACGACCACAACGACGTGCGGGCGGCGTTCGTCCGCGACGTCGCGGGCTGGCTGCGCGAGGGCACGCTGTCCTACGACGAGACGATCGTGGACGGCATCGAGAACGCCCCGGCCGCGTTCCTCGGCCTGCTGCGCGGCGACAACCTCGGCAAGATGCTCGTCAAGGTGTGAATCCCGATCCGACGCGCGGCGGTGGCCGGCCTCACAGGTCGGCCGTCGTCGCGCGTGCGGAGGATAGGCTCGCGGCATGACGGTGGCGGTACGGGTGATCCCCTGTCTGGACGTGGACGCCGGGCGGGTGGTCAAGGGGGTCAACTTCCTCGACCTGCGGGACGCCGGCGACCCGGTGGAGTTGGCCGCCGCGTACGACCGGGCCGGTGCGGACGAGCTGACCTTCCTCGACGTCACCGCGTCCTCCAGCGACCGGGGCACCATGCTCGACGTAGTGCGCCGCACCGCCGAGTCGGTGTTCATCCCGCTGACCGTCGGCGGTGGCGTCCGGCAGGTCACCGACGTGGACACGCTGCTGCGCGCCGGAGCGGACAAGGTCGGCGTGAACACCGCCGCCATCGCCCGTCCGGAGCTGATCGCCGAGATCGCCGACCGGTTCGGCCGGCAGGTGCTCGTGCTCTCCCTCGACGTCCGACGGGCCCCGAGCGGCGTGACGCCGAGCGGCTTCGAGGTCACCACCCACGGCGGTCGACGTGGCACCGGCATGGACGCCGTGCGGTGGGCGGCCCGGAGCGCCGAGTTGGGCGCCGGCGAGATCCTGCTCAACTCGATGGACGCCGACGGCACCAAGGCGGGCTTCGACCTGGAGCTGATCGCCGCGGTGCGGGCGGTGGTGGACGTGCCGGTGGTGGCAAGTGGCGGCGCCGGCGAGGTGGCCCACTTTCCGCCGGCGATCGGCGCGGGCGCGGACGCGGTGCTCGCCGCAAGCGTCTTCCACTTCGGCGAGCTGACCGTCGCCGAGGTCAAGGACGCGCTGCGAGGCAGCGGCCACCCGGTGCGCTGAGCCGCTCAGCGCTCGCCGGAGTGCCCCTCCGGTGACCGGCGTGGGCTGGGGATCGAACGGACCGCGTACTCCTGGACGGCGGCCGCGTGGTCGGCCTCGTCCAGGATCCAGTCCGCGCTGCCGGGCGCGTGCCGCCGGGTCAACACACCCTGCACGGTGTCCACCATGGTCGCCACGCCAGCGCGCGGGCGGGTACGCCACAGCTGCTCACCCTCGGCGGTGATCCGGAACCAGCCGTCGGCGACGCTCACCAGCCCTGCGCCGACCAGCCGCTGGACGGCGGCCTCCACCTCGTGTCGCTGCGGGATCGCGTGGTTGAGGTGGTCGGCGGTGGAGAGCACGTCGGTCAGGCGGACACCCTCCGGCCGTCGACTTGTCGCCGACCGACGGTGCCGTCCTGCCCCGCTCGCGATCACGAGCGACACGAAGATCCAGGCGTCGTTCCAGCGCCAACCGTTCTCCCCCATGCACAGATGATGACGGCGCGCGTCGCGGAAGGGAACACCCACCCGCGAACCGGTGCGTGGCACCACCGCCACGTACTGGTTCGCAGACGGTCGGTGAGGGTTCAGCCGGTGGGGGTGGCCGGTGCGGCGCTACCGGGCGGGGGTGCGGCGCTGTCGGGCGTAACGCCCTCCGGTACGGCGAACAGCGGGATGAAGAACTGGGCCAACGGACCGATGGCCAACGCGTACGCGACGGTGCCCACGCCGACCGTGCCGCCGAGCAGCGCGCCCAGCGCCAGCACGGTGACCTCGATGACCGTGCGCACCAGCCGGATCGACCGGCCGGGCCGGCGGGCCACGTACCCGGTCATCAGACCGTCGCGGGGGCCGGGCCCCAACCGGGCGCCGAGGTAGAGGGCGGTGGCGGCGCCGTTGGCGACGATCCCGGTGACGAGCATCGCGATCCGGACGCTGAGCGGGCCACCCGGGGGCAGCAGGGCCAGTGTGGCATCGACGACCAGGCCGATCACCACGACGTTGCTGACCGTGCCGAGGCCGGGCCGTTGCCGCAACGGGATCCAGAGCAGCAGGACCAGCGCGCCGACGCCGATGGTGACGGTGCCGAAGGAGAGCCCGGTCAGCTTGGCGAGCCCCTGGTGGAACACGTCCCACGGGTCGAGGCCCAGCTGGGAGCGGATCATCAGGGCCATGCTGACGCCGTAGAGCGCGAGCCCGAGGTAGAGCTGGACCAACCGCCGAACCGGCCGGTGCCGCAGATTGCCAAGCAGTGCCATGCATGCCACCCTAGGTGCCAATCCTCCTTGAGGAAGAAGCCAATATCCAGGGAGTGGCTATGAACGGGCAGGTGCGCGGCGTCCAATTGGCCCGTCTGCTCGGGCAGTGGCATGCCCTGCCGGGCCGCCGACGCAGCCCCGACTACGCCGCGCTCGCCGGCTCGGTGCGCGGGCTGCTCGCCGACGGCCGGCTGCCGCTCGGCGTCCGCCTACCGGCCGAGCGGGAGCTGGCCGAGGCGCTCCGGATCAGCCGGACCACCGTCACCGCCGCCTACCGGCACCTGCGCGAGACCGGGCACCTGGCCAGTCGTCGGGGCGCCGGCAGCTGGACGATGCTGCCCGGCAACCACCGGGTGGCCAGCACCGGGCTGTGGACCCCGCTGGACGACCGGGAGATGCTCGACCTCGGCGTCGCGGCGCTGGCCGCCCCGCCGCAGTTGCTGTCGGCCGCCCAGGCCGCCACCGAGGACCTGCCCCGCTACCTGAGCGGGGCCGGTTACCACCCGACCGGCATCATCGAGCTGCGCGAGGCGGTGGCCGACGCGTACACCGCCCGAGGGCTGCCCACCTCGGCCGACCAGATCATGGTCACCAGCGGCACCCAGCACGCACTGGACCTGGTGCTGCGGCTCGCCCTGACCCCGGGCGGCACCGTGCTTGTGGAGTCCCCGACCTACCCCAACGCCCTCGCCGCGCTTGCCGGTCGGCGGGCCCGGATCACCACCCACGGTCTGGCCGCCGACGCCGGCTGGGAACCCGACCTGCTGCTTGGCAGTCTCCGGCAGACCCGACCCAAGCTGGCCTACCTGATCCCGGAGTTCCAGAACCCGACCGGGCACCTGATGCCCGCCTCGCTGCGCGAGCACGTGGTGGCCGCCGCACACGCGGTCGGCACCGACCTGATCATCGACGAGTCCTTCGTGGACCTGTCGATGGACGGCACCGAGGTGCCACCCCCGGTCGCCACCTACGACCGGCACAGCCGGGTGGTCAGCATCGGGGGGATGAGCAAGCCCTTCTGGGGCGGGCTGCGGATCGGCTGGGTGCGCGCGTCCGCGCCGCAGGTGCAGCGGCTGGCCGCCGTGCGGGTCGGGGTCGACATGGCCAGCCCGGTGCTTGACCAACTGGTCGCGGTGCACCTGCTCGCCGACGCCAAGGCCATCGTCGCCGACCGCCGCGTCCAGTTGGCCGTCCAGCGTGACGCACTGCTCGGCGCGCTGGCGCACCGACTGCCGGAGTGGCGGGTCACCGTGCCCCGGGGCGGCGTGACGCTCTGGGCCGAGTTGGACGGCCCGGTCTCGAGCGCCCTGGCCCGGGCCGCCGAGGAGGTCGGCGTACGACTGGCGCCCGGCCCCCGGTTCGGCCTGGACGGCACCCTGGAGCGCTTCCTGCGGCTGCCCTTCACCCTGCCCGCCGCGGACCTCGTGGAGGCCGTCGGGCGGATCGCGGCGATCCGCTACGACCTGGACCGGACCGGCCACCAGCGGTGGCGCGAGACGGCAGTCATCGCCTGAGCGCCACGCCGGCCACGAACGCCGGTGGCCCCGCGCCCGAACGGGCGCGGGGCCACCGGCGACGCGTCAGAGTTCGGCGAGGGTGCCGGCGTACATCTTGTCGATCTCGGCGGCGAAGTTGCTCTCCACGCCACGCCGCTTGATCTTCAACGACGGGGTGATCTCGCCGTCCTCGATCGTCAGGTCGCGCGGCAGGATCGCCACCTTCTTGATCGTCTCCCAGCGGTTGAGCTTGGCGTTGAGCTGGGCGACGTACTCCTCCACCATGGTCTGCGCCTCGGCCGAGGCGACGATCTCGGTGTAGCTGCGCCCTTCGAGGGGCCCGCCGGCGACCCAGCCCCGGATCGCGTCCGGGTCGAGGGTGACGAGCATCGTGCAGAAGTTGCGGGCCTGACCGACGACGACCGCCTGCGAGGTGTACGGGCAGATGGCCTTGAACATGCCCTCGATGTGCGACGGCGCGATGTACTTGCCGCCCGAGGTCTTGACCAGGTCCTTCTTGCGGTCGGTGATGCGGAGGTAGCCCTGCTCGTCGAGGGTGCCGATGTCACCGGTGCGGAAGAAGCCGTCCTCGGTGAACGAGGCGGCGGTCTCCTCCGGCAGGTTGTGGTAGCCGCGCATCACCGGTCGACCGCGCACCAGGATCTCGCCGTCGGTGTCGATCGTGCACTCCAGGTCGCCCATCGCCCGGCCCACAGTGCCGATCCGCAGCCCGTCCGGGGGGTTGACGAAGTTGCCGGCGCTGGTCTCGGTCAGGCCGTAACCCTCGGAGATCGGCAGGTTCGCGGCGGCGAAGAAGGTGGCGATCTCCGGGCTGAGCGGTGCGGCGCCGGACACCAGCACCCGCATCCGGCCACCCAGACGGGCCTGGAGCTTGCTGAACACCAGCTTCTCGGCCAGTCCGTAGCGCAGCTTCAGCCCGCCCGGCACCGGCTTGCCGGCCTGCTCCAGGGTGACCTTCTCCTTGCCGACGCCGACGGCCCAGGCGAAGATCTTCGCCTTCGCGCCGCCCGCGTCCTGAGCGGTGGTCACGGCCTTGTTGTAGACCTTCTCGAACACCCGTGGCGCACCGCACATCAACGTCGGACGGATGACCGAGAGGAGGTCGACGAGCTTGTCCACCCGACCGTCGACGTAGGTGGGCAGGCCGACGTGGATGGCGCCGCACAGCAGGGTCTTGCCGAACGAGTGGGCCAGCGGTAGCCACAGGTACTGCAGGTCGTCGTCGCGCAGCAGCCCGACCTCCGCCTGTGCCACGGCCTCCCAGCACCAGCCGCCGTGCAGCAGCTCGACGCCCTTGGGTTGGCCGGTGGTGCCGGAGGTGTAGATCAGGGTGGCCAGGTGGTCCGGACCGATGCCGGCCACCAGCATGTCGATCAGATCCGGTTCGGCGGCAAGCGCCTGGGCACCGCGTTCCTCCAGGTCGGCGAGCGTCAACTGCGCAACCCCGGCGCTCGGGTCGACATCGCCGTCGAGCAGCACCACGTGGGTGAGCGCGGGCAGGGTCGCCCCGGCGATCTTCGCCGCCTGGGCCGGGTTCTCCGCGAACAGCACCTTCGACCCGGAGTCGGCGATGATGTAGGTCGCGTCGGCCGGCTCCGTGGTCGGGTAGACGGTGGTGGTCGCGCCGCCGGCGCACATGATGCCGAGGTCGGCGATCACCCAGTCCAGCCGGGTGTTGGCGAGGATCGCGACCGGGTCCTCCTGGCCGACGCCCAGGCCGTGCAGGCCGGCGGCGACCGCCCTGGCGCGCTGGCCGACCTGCGCCCAGGTCAGCCAGACGGGCCCCGAGTCGTCGGGGTTAGGGGACGCGAACGCGTGTCGGTCGGGGGTGGCCGCCACGCGCTTGAGGAACATGTCCGGGATGGAGCGGTACGGTACATCGAGAGCCATCGCTGTAGCCGCCTTCGGGGGTGGTGGCGTGACGGTCGTCACGTCATGATGGTTACCGAAGAGTATTGCCTGTCCCCGTGCATCGGCTAGACCTGGTGATCGTCCGGCGGCCCCATCCCACCAACAGGTACGGCCGATCAGGCGTACCGGGCAGCCACCACTGACCAGTCGTAGGTGGCCCGGACCCAGTTGCGCCTGGCGCTCAGCGCGGCACGGATCCCGTCGTCACCGGCGGCCAACAGCGCCTCCTCGGCGTCCAGGTACGTCGCCAACCCCTGGTTGAACCGGTGCGCCGCACTCCGCAGCGCGGTCACCTCGTCGGCGTCGCTGTCCTGGGCGATCACCGTCACCAGGTTGTGCGCGTCCGGGTCGGCCTTGCTCTCCTTGCCATAGGAGAAGAGGTCGTTGCACCAGCAGACCAGGTCGACCGCAAGCAGGTCCAGGGCGACAAGCCCCGGGTCGGCCCGCTGGGTCGGCCCGGAGGGTCGCGTCGACGCCAGGTCGGTCAGGGTGAGGCAGGGGTGCACGCCGCCGATGTGCCGGCGTAGCTGGAGGTACTCCGCGAACTCGGGTACCCGCCGACGTTCCCGGTTGCCGGCCTCCCAGAGCAGCGCCAACAGGTACTCCCGCATCTGGCTGACGAACCGCAGCAGCAGTGCCGCGTGGTCGTGCAGCCGGGTCCGGCGGCAGAGGTCGTGCAGCGCGTCACCGAGCGGCCCGACGGCCGGCGGCACGATGTCCGGGTCACCGCACTTGTCGAGGACGTCGAGCAGGGTGCTGATCGCCGGGCCGAGTCGGACCGGGTCGGCGCCGAGACCGTCCTCGTCGCAGGCGTCGTCCATCACGAAGAGCCAGCTGATCAGGTCGGTGAGGAGCCGCAACCCCTCCACCGAGCCGTCCGGGCAGGCGCGGCCGGCCAGCCCGGCGGCGTCGGCCCGTTCCAGGCGGTGCACCCGTTGACTGGAGTCGACCAGACCGAATGCGCGCGCCCACTCGACGCTCTCGCTCGCCACCTGCTCCGTGGCGCCATGGCGCCCCGTGGGAAACGGGGGCTCCCGCAGCGCCGAGATCGCGAAACTTCGCACAGTGCGCCCCCACTTCGTGCCGCCCGGCGCGGAGCGGCGCGCTGAAGCGTACGGGAGGAGGTATCAGCGTGTTTCGCTGGGTGTGGGAAATTCCACAGCTATTCCGTGACCGTTTACGCACACACGGTCACATGCCCAGGTGGGCGGCGCGCAGCTGACGAGCCGCCTCCACCGAACCGTTCAGCTGGACCCGGGCCACCCGTTGCCGGCCGGAGAAGAACAGCACCAACTCGGCGGGGGCGCCGACCAGGCGCAGCCGCTCACCACCGCGACCGACGGAGACCTCACCGTGGCCGGGCGCCTGCACGAAGAGGTCCGCGGCGAAACGGCGCAACGCCAGCCGGGCCATCGGGGTGGCACGTTTCCAGAGCGCGCTCTGCAGACCGGTGGGCAGGTCGCGCGGTTGCCATCCGGAAACGGCCCGCCGGACGTCCTCGTGGTGGATGAAGAACTCCATCGTGTTGGCCACCTCGTCGGTCACCGGGTTGCTGACCGGGCTCCACAGCGGTGGTCGTCGCACCTGCGCCACCAACTCGGGGTAGGGCTGTGCGGCGAGCCGCTGACGGACCCGCTCGGCGTAGCCGCGCAGCGCCGGCAGCACGATGCCACCCGCCGCGTCCGGACGGCGCTCGCGCAGCACCAGATGCGCGGCCAGGTCACGGGTCGCCCAGCCCTCGTTGATCGTCGGGGCGGTCGGCCCGAGGGCCAGGAGAAGGTCGGCCAGCGCCTCGCGCTCGGCTCGGGCGTACCGCGGCATGGCCCGATCGTAGGCCCGGTGGCTCGTCGGCGCGCGGCGGCGGACGTCCCCGGCACACCGCCGGCCGGCACGTGATGGTCGACATATCCGGTCGGGGTCGGCGGCGCTGGCCCCGACCAGTAAGGATGAGGGAGATAATTGCGGCTTACGGCGGGGGAGAGCGTGGCGAGCACAACAAGTCGGGACGTTCTCAGTCGAGGGCTGGGGGTCCTGCGGCAGGCGATTCGGGAGCAGCCCCGCATCTTCGCGGTGGCGGTCGTCGGCAGCGTGCTCTTCGGCGGGATGATCATTGTCAGTGCCCGGGTCGTCGGGGCGGTCATCGGCGAGGTGGCGCTTCCGGCGATCGAACGCGGCGAGGTGGGCGCGGGCACCCTGGCGCTGGCCGCGGCCGCGTTGTTCGGGATCAGCGTGCTGCGGGTGGCAGGCATCTTCGGCCGCCGACTCGGCGCCGGCTACATGCAGTACCGCCTCCAGGCCTCCTACCGCCGCCGGGTGACCCGTCGCTACCTGGAGCTGCCGCTGTCCTGGCACCACCGCAACTCCACCGGCACCCTGCTGTCGAACGCCAACTCCGACGTGGAAGCGGCCTGGTACCCGATCGCGCCGCTACCGTTCGCCGTCGGCACCCTGGTGATGCTCGTCGGCGCGATCGTGTCGCTGTTCGCCACCGACTGGGCGCTCGCCCTGGTCGGCCTCGCGGTCTTCCCCGCGCTGTTCGCGCTCAACGTCGTCTATTCCCGCCGGATGGCCCCCCGGCAGGCCCGCGCGCAGCGCCTGCGCGCCGAGGTCAGCGGGATCGCCCACGAGAGCTTCGACGGCGCCCTGGTGGTCAAGACGATGGGCCGCGAGGCCCAGGAGACCGCCCGGTTCGCGGGCCGCGCCGGTGAGCTGCGCGACTCGCTGATCGCTGTCGGCCGGCTGCGCGGCATCTTCGACCCGCTGCTGGAGACACTGCCCAGCCTCGGCACCCTCGCCGTCCTGGTGGTCGGGGCGTTCCGGCTGCGGCAGGGCGCGATCAGCGTGACGGAGCTGGTCAGCGTGGCATTCCTCTTCACCGTGCTCGCCTTTCCGGTGCGGGCCATCGGTTGGGTGCTGGCCGAGTTGCCGCGCAGCGTCGCCGGCTGGGACCGGGTCCGCCGGGTCCTCGACGCGACCGGCGAGATGCCGTACGGGCAGCGGGTGCTCGCCGCGGCCGGCTCCGGCCCGGCCACGCTCAGCTTCGCCGACGTGCACTACTCCTACCCGCCGGCCGAGGCACACCCGCCCGGCGCGCAGGTCCTCGGCGAGGTCGGCTTCACGGTGCCGTCCGGCCGGACGGTGGCCCTGGTGGGGCCCACCGGCGCCGGCAAGTCGACTATCACGTCGCTTGCGGTGCGCCTCGTCGACCCGGACTCCGGCACGGTGTGCCTGGACGGCGTGGACGTGCGGGAGCTGACCTCCGCGTCGCTGGCCGGCACGGTGGCCCTGGTCGCCCAGGTGCCCTTCATCTTCGACGACACGGTCCGCGCCAACATCGCCCTCGACCGGCCCGGCGTCGACGACGAGGTGGTCTGGGCGGCGCTGCGGTTGGCCGAGGCGGACGGCTTCGTCGCCGCGCTCCCCGACGGTCTGGACACCATGGTCGGCGAGCGGGGCACCTCCCTCTCCGGTGGTCAGCGGCAGCGGCTCACCCTGGCCCGCGCGCTTGCCGGTCGGCCGCGCCTGCTGGTGCTCGACGACGCGACGAGCGCTGTCGATCCTCGAGTGGAGGCGGCCATCCTGGCGGGGCTGCGGTCGTCGACCGCAGAGGCGGGTGTCCCGGCCGCGTCGATCCTGGTGGTGGCCTACCGCCGGGCCACCATCGCGCTCGCCGACGAGGTCATCTACGTGGAGCAGGGACGGGTGGTCGCCCGGGGCACCCACAACGAGTTGTTGGCCACCGTGCCGGGGTACGTCGACCTGGTGACCGCCTACGAGCAGGCCGAGGTCGACCGCGCGCAGGAGAGTTCGTACGACGACGACGTGGCGCCTTTGCCGTCGGGCCTGGAAATCGAGGTGGACCGGTGAGCGCGAGGAGTGCAGCGAAGCGGAGCCCCGCAGTCGCGAACGAAAGGCGGGCCCGGTGAGCGCGAGGAGTGCAGCGAAGCGGAGCCCCGCAGTCGCGAACGAAGGGCGGGCCCGGTGAGCGCGAGGAGTGCAGCGAAGCGGAGCCCCGCAGTCGCGAACGAAAGGCGGGCCCGGTGACGGCAACGGT
>NZ_JBSGIV010000026.1:0-87723 GCF_053605225.1 Micromonospora sp. NPDC003944 | reverse complement strand
GTCGCCGGCGCGGTGGCGGTGCTTGTGGCGCTGGCCGCGAACGGTCCCACCACCGCGGTGCGACCGTGGCCGCGCGGCACGTCACGGGCGGTCAGGAATGGGCGGGCGGTGGCCCGTCGGCACCGTCCGGCGTGGCCGGTGCACCGGCGGTCCCGTCCGTGTCGAACGGCGGTGCGGCCTTGACGTGGGGTAGGCCGGGGTCGAGTTTCTGGCCGCTGCGGTCGAGGCTGAGCGCCCCGTACGCGGTCAGGTGCGCGCCGACGGCGAGGGCCTGCGCGCCGGTGAGCAGCACGACGAGGCGGCGGCCTTCCGTGCTGTAGGTGTGCAGCTCGACGTGACCGTTGGTCAGCGGCCGGACCGGCAGGAACCGCTCGACCGTCGCCCCGCCGGATGCGGTCGCCCAGATCGCTGAGCAGAGGGCGTTCCACTGCTCGTTGACGAGGGCTTCCCACTGCTCGGCGCGGGCGATCAGGTGGGCGTGTTCGGCCTCGCTGGTCGAGTGTTCGGCCATCGCGCGGGCGACCTCGGCCGCCGCGCGGTGGGCGCTCACCCGGTTGGCCAGTCCGATCATGGAGGTGGCGGTGGGCTCCGGCGCGAGCATGGGCTCGACGGTGGGCGTGGGGACGGGCGCGGTACCGGTGGCGGGGTGCTCGCCGGTACCGGGGCCGGGCGTGGTGGCCCGGCCCCCGTGCCGGGCCACCTCAGACCGCCAGCAGCTCGAACGCGCGGGCCTTGAGGTCCGCACCGGCACCGGTCAGCGCCCGCGTGGCGCGGGCGAGGTCGGTCTTGGCGGGGGCGAAGTGGTCTACGTACTCGGTGATGGCCTGGAAGCCGGCCCACCGGGTGCCCTTGATCGCCTTCTGCGTGTCCGCGTCCCGGATCAGATACCGCAGCGTGGCCGTGCGCTGCTTGGAGTTGTTCTTCGCCACGTCGGAGGCGTCGTTGGCGAGGGGCCACACCTGCGCGACGATCTTCTCGAACTCACCCATGGTCAACGACTCGTTGATCATCTTCTCGGCTTCGGTCTCGAAGTCGCCGAACGCCTTCCACATCAGGCCGAGGGCCTGCCTCGCCTCGGCGATCTTGCTGGTGACGTTCGAGGTGTGCCGGAACGTGTACGAGCTGACCGACCGGGCGAAGGCCAGGTTCTGCGTGTTCTTGCACACGATCCGCACCGGTGTCGCATCGAGGCGCAGGGCGGCGGTGCCGTCGTGGGAGGTGGTGGCCGCGAGGTACAGGTCCATGTCGTCCACCCCGGCGATCTGCATCGCGGTGGGCAGCTTCATGGTGACGAAGACCGAGCGTCCTTTGCGCATCGAGCCGGCGGTCTCGAAGTGCGCGCCGGAGGCGTCGACCAGGAGGTTGAGGGTCTCGGCGACCTGCTCGTTCTGCACAACCGAGTAGTCCTCGCCGACCACCCCGAGGTACTCGGTCTCACCGGTGGCCGGGTTGTTGCGCACCGTCATGTACTTGTCGGGGCAGTCGACCTTCGTCACCCCGCGCTCGGTGACCTCGATGCCCTGGATGGCGATCTTGCGAACCTCCCAGCCGCCGAGCCACGCCTTGCTCATGACCTCCTCGGCGGTCATGCACTCGTCGGCCACAGTGCCGAGCTGATGCCAGGCAGTCAGCCGCGCGGAGGCGAAGGCCGTCTGACCGTTCGCGAGAGTTTCGAGTTCGTGTGCCACGGTGGCACCCCTTCCAGCTTGTGTTTTGGCGGGCGGCGGGCCGGGGGTTGCAACCCCCGGTTCTGCCGTCAACAACAATGTGTCCTACCTCCACGGGACGATCAAGACGATCGGGTGGAGTCGATGAAGGCTTCTGCGGCGAATCTGACGCCCGCCGCGCGGTGTGGCCTACCGGGTGTCGGTGGCCGGGCGTAGCAGCCCGTCCGGGCCGTACAGGTACGTGTGGACGGTTTTGAACGGGGCCGGTAGGTACACGGTGAACCCGTGTTCGGGGATGAACCGGCTCCGGTAGGTGCGGGTGATGCCCAACAGGTACCGGTCGGGTTTGTCGCCGTGCGATCCGGCCGGGATGATGCCCGCCCCCGGCCGGTCGGGGCGGGCGCGGCGGTGCCGACCGAGCGCGATGTGCGGGCACAGCGACAGTGCGGCGGTCATGCACTCGGGGTGCCCCGGCGGGTCGGCGTAGCGCATCAGCTCGGCGGCCCGGGGTCCGCCGAGGAACGCCACCCAATAGCCCATCGGCTCACAGCACAGCGAGCACCTCCGTTCGACCGCGAGGCGCGTCGAGACGGTGGTGTTGATCGTGGTGAAGTCCACGTGCGACCCGTCGCCGGTCGGGTTGGGGTGGATGTTGACCGGTGGGATGGGTAGGCCGCGCCGGGCGTCGTGGGGACGCGCGCCCAGCGAGGGCGGGATGCCGGGCCGGTCGGCGGCGGGGCCAGCGTCCGATGGGCCGGTCACGAGGCACCGGCCGCACGGCCGGGCCGGGCATCGGTCACGGTGATATGCGGTAGCTGTGTCCGCAACACGGCGTGCGCCTCTTCCCATTGCGCCTTGGTCAGGGGCAGGGTGACCGGTTCGAGGTTCGCGGCGCTCATCGTGACGGCCATGATGTCGGCTGCTTCCGCCGAGTCGAACACAGCCACCATGTCGCCCCCGGCAACCATGTAGACGCGGGGGTCATTGGCGGGCCGGGGCACCGGGGCGGTACGGCGGTGTTCGGTCAGCCACCGGCCGACCACCTCGGCCGGGTCGCCGGTCATGTCGTCGGTGTCGTAGCCCTCGCCATCAAGCCATGCGAGGTGATCGGCAATGGTCCAATCGGGATGGATGAGCCACGATTGCCGTACGGCCTGCCACATGGTCAGGCGTGCCGGAGAGACGATCGGTTCGGCCGGTTGTGAGCCGTTCGGACCGGGTACCGGGCATAGCGGGGTGCCGTCGAGGTGGGACGCGACCGGACGCGAGGCGAATCCGTGGAGGGACCAGTCACGCGGCGGTACTGGCCGGGCCGGTTCCCCGCATTCGGGGCAGCGCAGCGACCCCGGCGCGTGCGTCGGGCCGTGGGTGGCGTGGTTGTGGTCGGGTGGCCGTGGGGGGTGGTCATGTCTGTTCCTTCCGTGGGTGTGTGGGTGGGCGTGCGGGTGCCGGGGCCGGGCGTGGTGCCCGGCCCCGGCGGGGCGGTCGGTCAGGCCGCTACCGGCGCGACGGTGGCCTCGTCGTTGGCTGGCATGTCACCGGCGGTGCTGCCCTTGGGCGGGGCCATGAACGCGCGGACCTCGGCGGTCGGGGCGGGGGCGTCGTCGGCGAGGGCGTAGGTTTCCGGGGCCTCACGGGTCAGGATCAGCACCCCGGACCCGGTCAGCTTGTCCATGCCGTTGCGGACCGCCCCGGGGCTGCGTCCGCCGACCTCACGGGCGACGGTGCCGGGGGTCACGTCGTGGCCGGGGCCGAGGTCGCGCATGAACGCCTCGACCCGGTTGCGCAACTCGTTCTTGCCCAACTTCGCCGACCCGTCGCTGTTGATCTCACCCGTGGTGCGGCCGGTGCCAGTGGTGCGGCGGGCCGACGGACGGCGGATCTTGCGGGTGTGCCCGCACGTCGGGCATGTGGTGTGCGTCGGTGCGTTGGCCGGGTCCACCGTGGCGAGGTCACCGTCGCCGATGACCCACAGCTCCTCGCCGTCCTCACCGACCGGCAGGCGACGCGCGGCACCGGCAACCTCCATCGCGGCGAGGATCGTGTCGCCCATCGCCACCGACAGGCCGCTCTCGCCGATCGCCGCGTCGGCCGTGACGCCGTCCGGGTGCCCACCCAACACACCCGCCATAATCAACACTTTGAGGTCGGGCTGACGCGGGCCGACTGGTGCCCCGGACACGGGCGCGCCCGACACTGGGGCCTCGGGCAGCGTCGCCTCGTCGGCCGTGTCGGCCGTGGTGTCCGTGCCGGCCTCGTCGCTGGCCGCGTCGGTGGCCGGGGCGTCCTCGGCCGTCGGCTCGTCGGCGGTGGCCGGGCCGTCGTTGTCGGCGGTGGGCTCGTCGGCCGCGTCCGGCGTCGCGTCGGCGGCCGGAGCGTCCTCGGCCGTCGGGTCGGTGGTGGCGGTCGGGTCGGTGGTGGTCTGCCAGGTGTCGGCGCTCTTGCGGTTGCCCTTGGCCGGGTCGGGGGTGCGGGTGGCGGTCCCGGCGGCCTCCATGGCGGTGAACGCCTCGGTGACGACCGGTAGCGGCAGGTTGGCCTGTCCGGCCAACTTGCGGGCGGTGACGCCGGGGTAATCGCGCAGCGCCTCGGCGACGGCGGACCGGGCCTCGTCGGTGCCGGGGGTGAGAACGATGTTTGCGGTCATGGCAATACACCTCCACATAAGGGGTCGACAAATAGCGATTCCGCGTACGCACGATGCGCATTGTTTGCGGTTCCGCCGGGGCCGTTTCTGTTGCCCACGTCCATGGACCCTCTGCACCGGATAATTGTCAACCCCGTTGCGCAAGACTCTTTACGGGGACCACGCCGCGCCGCTTCCGTTCTCGATTCAGGAACCACTACCGCCGCCCGAAACACCATTTGACGGCCCCATGTCCGACGCTGCGGCGCGTTCGGCGCGGCTCCCTAGTGCCGCATAGGGTGAGCGGCGTGGGGGCCGCTCAAACCGTCCTACGGGGACGTGGTTTCCGGGTTGAAACGACTACGCCGCGCGCCCGGCGGACCGGACGCGCGGCGCTCACCGCGACCGGCGCGAGCCTTCTCGGATTGTGCGGAAAATCACTTCACGAATTTACAGGGGCACGCCTTTTCGGCGCATGAACGGAACCGGGTCAACGGCATTGTTCTCGGTGGCGGGATAGCCTTCGTGGATCTCGTAGTGTAAATGTGGGGCCGACGAGTTTCCGGAACTCCCGACGTGGCCGATTGGCTGCCCGGCGATCACCGTCTGCCCTACTCGGATAATCGGCTGTCGCACCATGTGGCAGTACCGCGACACGGCGTCTTCCGCGTGGCGGATCTCCGCATACCAGCCACACCCGCCGAGCTCGGGGTAGCCGTCACGGTCACACGGCATCGGGCCGCCGGTAGGTTCCCACGACTCACCCCCGACGTTGCACCGCACGCGCACCACGACGCCGCCGGACGCGGCCCGAATGACGGTGCCTTTCGCGGCCATGATGTCGACCCCGTCATGGCCAGGCCGGTCGCCGGTACGGAACCCGGAACCGGCCGTGCCCGCCACGGGGCGGGTCCACCCGGGGACACTGATCGGCGCGCCGTCGCACACGGGCAGCGTTCCGCCGGTGTATGCCGTCACGATCTCGGTTGCTCGTGTCTCGTGTTTGGCGTAGGCGTCCGGGTACGCCGACCGTTGCACCTTCTGTGCGGCCTCGGTGAGCGGTAGCCGCTCCCAGCCGCGGACGGTGCGGAGACGCTCGTAGAACGTCCCGGCGGCGTATTCGGGGTTCATGATCTGTTCCGGGGAACCCCATCCTTGCGACGGTCGCTGTTGGAACAGCCCCAACGAGTCATGATCGTTGTTCGGGCCGAGGTCACCGTGGTTGATCAACGAGGATTTTTGGAGCGCGGTGGCTACCGCGACCACCCACCCGCGTACCGGTACCCGCACCCGCTCACCCACGGTCACGATCACCCCGGCGTTACGGGCCTGCTCAGCCGACAACCCCGCCGGGGTCGCACCCGGCACGGTGACCGCCCCGACGCAACTACCCCCACCACCGCCACCGCCGAACACCGAGGAGACGACTCCGGCGGTAGCGGCCGTGAGCAACAGCAGCAACCCGGCGACCCCGGCCGCGACCCAGACCGCTACTCGTCCCACGGCGCGCCACCGTCCCCGCCCGGTGCGGGCAGCTCGGCCAGGCTCACCCGGTCGGGGTGTCCGACGATGCGCCAGACCGGCCCCGCCGGACCGCCGGACGCGGCGGCGTGGTCGGCGGCGGCGGTGGCCACGGTCACCCCGTCCGGCACCCCGACCCGCCGGAGGTGGGTGTGCAGGTTGGCCTCACGGGCGGCGGTGGGTAGCCAGAACAGCACCGGGTACGCGCGGCGGGGCGGTAGTGCGCCGTAGCCGGTCAGCTTGCCCACCACCCGGCCCAACGTTTCGGTGCCGAGGTCAGCCTCGACCCAGAACGGCACCGCACGCCCGTTGTCGACCCACACGCCGTGCCCGTCCGGGCGGACCAGGTTGCCGCACGCCTCACGGCAGCGTGCCTCGTTCCACCACCGCACCAACCGCGCGCCGGGGTGCGCGCGGGCATGAGCCGTGAGCGCGACGAAGAACCCGTTCACGGTCACCAGGTGCGCCAGCGTCGGGGACATGGCGAGTCGGGCGGTGGCGTCGCGCACAACGGCCGGACGGGGCAGCGCGTCGCCTCGTCCGGCCGCGATGAGGGCCGCGCCGACCGGGCCGAGGGTCCACCTCCACGCTTGCGAGCCGGGCCGTTGGTAGTGGCGGAACCGGTCGAGGATGTCTCGATCATGCAGGGTGTTGAGGCGGTTGCGGGCACGGCCGACCGAGCCGAAGGCCAGGTCGACGAGTTGGTCGGTGGTGAAGGTTCGGTGCTGGTCGAGCAGGTCCAGGAGGTGCCGGTCTCGGGGGGTTAGTCGGCCGAGTTCGGCGGCCACGACGGACGCCGTTAGGCGAGGACTGCCGGTGGCAGATGTGCGGGTAGGAGGGATATCTCTTATCAGTCGGTTCCGGTCCACGGGTCCTCCTCACCGCCGTCCACGTGCGCGTACGACGTGTTCAAGGGGGCGTGTTCACCCGGCTGTTCGTGGTCGTTGCGTTCCTCGTTGGATCGCTCGTTAGACCTCTCGTTAGACCACTCGCCCTGAACAGCGAAGGTGTTGCGACCCACCAGGTCCGTAACCGCAGCGTCAGCCGGCTCGGAAGACTCAGTGGTGCCCGAGGCGGTGGCGGCTTCGCTGAGCAGTCGCCGCCGGTGCTGCACCGGCAGGCCGGTGTGGTCTCGGGCCGCATGACGCAGCTCGCCGGCACGGCCCTGGATGGCCGGTGGTGGCGGCTCGGTGTCGGCAGTGACCGGTGGGACGACTCGGCCACCGGCTACCGCACGAAGGACAACTTCGTAGCCGCCAAGTCGAATCAGGTCCCCGTCATCGAGGTACGGCCGCAGGTGCCGGGCCTGGTCGATGGCATCGCGAGGGGCGAGGGCGAAGTACACCTTGTTGCGGGCGTTGGCGTCGATCGCCTCTGCCATGTCCCCGGAGAGTTGGCCGAGGTACTGATGGGCGAGGACGAACGAGGTGTGCAAGCCGCGGGCCTCGGCGAGCGCGTCATCGATCCCAATGGGCAGGTGCAGGAAGTTGTGGCACTCGTCCAGCACGATCATCGCGTCCGGGCGATCGTCCTCAGGGATGCGGGCGCGGGCGGTGGTGGCCTGCCACAGCCCCGCGAGGAGCAGGGAGCCGACCAGGCGGGTGCCGTCCTCGCCGATGACGCCCTTGGGTAGCCGGGCGAGCATGATGCCGCCGTCGAGAATCTCGGCGAAGGAGAACGTGGTGGCCGGCACCCCGAACAGGCTGTTCGCCATCGGATGCGCCAGCACGAGGCGTAGCCGGGACAGCAGCGGGGCGATCAGGCCGGACCGCTGAGCGGCGGGCAGCTCGTTGAACCCTTCCCAGAACTCGCCGAGGGTGTTGCCCTCCCAGGCATTCAGCTTGCCGGTAGCGGTAGTGATCCGCTCCGCTCGCCATTTGGAGTCGGATAGCAGCCGCGGTAGTTGGGCGAGGGTGGCGCCTTCGACGTGGGCGAGGGTGAGCAGGCCGTGGTAGCAGATGTCGGCGGTGCGGTGCCCCCACCAGCGCGACCACACCTTCGCCATCACCGCCGTGAGGTTCGCGGCCACGTCGTGCGGACTGCCGCCGTACACGGCCGGGTCGAGCAGGTTGATCGCCGGTGGCGCGGCCCGCTCGTCCGGGTCAATCAGGACCAGGCGGTCACCGCAGGACTTGGGCAGCCGAGCGAGGAGGTCTCGGATGAGGTCGCCCTTGGCCGGGTCGAACGCGGCCACGCCGCGCCCGGCCTCCACGTCGTCCAGGATCATCCGCATCAGCAGGGTCGTCTTGCCCGTGCCGGTCGGTCCGAGCGCGTGGACGTGGTACCGACAATCGGTCAGGGAGATCCCGACCCGCATCGCGGGGCCAGCGTTGGCAACACCGATGACCTTGCCGCCCAGGCCGTGCCGCTGGTCGAGTGGCACCAGGTTGAGCCTGTGCCGACTGGTAGCGCTCCTGGCCGGTACGGGTTTGATGCGGGTGCGGGTCATGCCGGGCTCCAGATGGTCGGCGGGTCGTCGTGTTCGTCGTGCCCCTGCGTCGGGGCGGATGGGTCGGCGAGCGGCCGGTGGCGCGGGGCCGGGTCGGCGCGGAAGATCTCGCGGGTGGCGGGCCGCCGCCGTGACGCCGCGCCGGGCAGGCCGTAGGCGGCCGGTTCGGTGGGCAGCCCGGCGAGCACGGCGGCTTCCGCGACGGAGACAAGGCTCATCCGTGCCTCGGGCACCCACCGGTCGGCTGCCGCGACCGCGCCGGAACGGAGCCGGCGGCGGGTGAAGTGGGCCGACAGCAGCCCGAACCCGGAGCTGACATCAGCCACAGCGGCGACGGCGGCGGCCTTCGTGGGGCCGGCGGCGACGGTGTGCACGGCGACGAGCAGGTGCGGGGCGTCGGTGTACTTCGCCCGCGCCTGCCGGGCCAGCTCGGCGGTGTACGGGTCAGTCGCACGGGTGTGCCGCCTCGGGCTCGACGGCCCGGGGGTGACGAGGTTCAAGACGCCGAGGATCAAGGCTCGTAGCCCGTCGGCGAGCAGCCCGGCGGCGCGGGCAGCCCCTCGGGGTCGGCAGGCGCGGTGGGGGTTAGTCATCGCGCGGCGCAGCAGCCGTAGGCGATGGGCGGGTGCCCGGCAGAGGTGGACTTGCAGGATCGCGCCGCCGGTGCGCCCGGCTGAGGCGAGTCCGCCGTAGACACCCCGGAGCCGGTCCTCTTCGGGGGCGCTCGCGTCCATGCCTCGGCGGTGGGTAGGCGTGGTGTCTTCGACCAGAGGCAGCCATTCCGGCTGCATCGGCCAGACCGCGAGGGCGGCGACGGCCCCGGTGGTGGCCACGGTCGGCGGGCGGGTCTGTTCGGCGCGGACGCCGGGCCAGCCGCGTTGCAGCAGCCGCACCACGGCGGTCGGGTTGACCCCTGGTGGCAGCCACAGCCCGCAGCGCATCCCATCCGGGTCGGCGGCGACCTCCCAGACCAGCCGGGCCGGGCGCAGCGCCCACCGGCGCGGCGCGGGCAACGCGGTAGCGAGCAGTCGCCACAGGCCGATCGTCGCGGCCGGCGTGGCGGTCACCGGCGGGATGATCTCCAGCCACCGCGCTCCGGCGGCGTGCCGCCGCCAGACCCGCCGCCGCCACCGCATCCATCCGACCCGCACGGCGACGAGCGCCGCCAGGGCGGCGAGGAGCAACGGCCACCGGTCGCGAACGAGCGGCCACACCGCGTTGGTGGCGTCGTCGCCCCAGGAACCACAGAGCAGCTCGCCCACGACCGAGTCGGGCACGCCGCCCTGGCCGGGCACGCACCCGGCGGCGGTCGCGGGGGATGGCGGAGGGGATGGGGACAGAGCGAAGGAGACAACCATCGGGAACTCCGATCGGTGGGGTCGGGTCAGCGGCGGCCGGTGACCGGGCCGGTGACGATCAGGTCGTGCTCGGTCGCGGAGGCGTGGCTGTGAAAGGCCACCCGCGCCGACCCGGCCGCGAGGAGCGCGTCTCCGCGCTGGCAGGACAGCAGGAACGCCCGCTCGCCGTCAGTGAGCCCGAACGCCTCGGCCACGGCGTCGATCGCCTGTGGCGCCTGCCGCAGCAACACCTGCGTAGCCGCGTTGGAGACGACCGCGCGGCCGGTCTTGGTGGCGAGCACGTCAGCGGCGTCCTGGGTCACGACGGTCAAACCGACGCCGTACTTGCGGGCGGACTTGGCCAGGGTTTCCAGGAACACGCCGCCGCGCCCGCCGGACAGGAGTTTCCACGCCTCGTCCACCAGCACCATCCGCAGCGCATCGGGCCGCTGGCCGGAGGCGGTCGCGCCGCGTACGGTGCGCCAGATCGTGTCCAGGGTGAGCAGCGTCCCGACCGGATGAAGTTGCTCGGGCAGGTCCTTGATGGCGAAGACCACGAGGTGCCCCTGCGCGGCGGTGGTGGTGGGGCCGTCGAACAGGCCCTTCATGCTGCCGGCCACGTAGGGGTGCAGGCGGGCGGCGACTCTGCGGCCGGCGTCGTCGGTGTCTTCCAGGGCGGCCATCACATCAGCCAGCAGCGGCGCCGGTCGCCTCCAGGTGCGCGGGTCGGTGGTGATGCCCTTGTCCCGGTACGCCGCGAGGACCGCCACATCGAGGGACCGGGCTTCGTCGCCGGGCAACGGCGGGCTGACGGCGGTGTCACCGCTGCCCATCACGGTTACGAGCGTGTGCAGGAACCGCGCCCGGTCGTTGAGCGCATCGTCACCGGGCGGCAGGTCGAGAGGGTTGATCTTCACACCAGCCGCGCCGAGGCGGATGACCGTGCCGCCGACCGCGTCGGCCAGCCGCAGGTACTCGTCTTCGGGGTCGATGACGAACGCCTGCACCCCGAGGCACAGGTTGCGCAGCAGATCGAGTTTGGCCAGGTACGACTTCCCTTCCCCGGATCGGGCGAGGATGACGGCGTTGTAGTTGGACTGCGCCCACCGGTCCCACACCACCACCCCTGCCGAGTGCAGGTTCAACCCGAACAGCACCCCCATGCCGCTGTCCCCAGCGGTGTCCGGCAGGTCGGGGCTGGTGAACGGAAAACTCGCGGCGAGGGCGTCGGTGTCGAAGACCCGCTTCATCCCCAACGCGTCGAACGCCAGGGGTAGGCCGCTGATCCAGCCCTGCAACTGACGCCACGTCACAGGCGCGGTGTTGAGCAGCAGCGAGGAGGCCAGGGACCGCACCTCGGTTACCCGGTCGGCGAGGTCGTCGGGGCTGGTGCCGTGGACGGTCAGGTACAGGCCGAGGCGGAACAGTCGGGCCTCGCCTCGGGCGACACGAGTGGCCAGCTCGGCGGCGTCGGCCGCGGCGGCGTCGAGGTCGGGATCGTCGAGGCGGCCCTTGGCCGCGTCCTGGCGGCGGGAGGACTCGAACCGGCCGCGCTGCTTGCGCAGCCGCTCGGAGGCCACCGCCGGCGGGACCGGCTCGATGTGGAAGGCGGCGTCGACCAGGCCCGGGTAGGACAGGATCGGCTCGGCCCACCCCGGGCCGACCTCGGCCGGGTAGCCGACGACGGCCAGGGTGGCGCTGTAGCCGTCGCCGACCCGCACGTGTCGGCCGTCGACCTCGACGGCGTCCGGGGAACCGGGCAGGATCGTGGCCGACTCGGGCAGGGCGGGCCGCCGCTTCGGCAGCAGTGCGGACAGCAGGCTCACGGCTGTTCACCTCCGTCAGATGGGGCGTGGGGCGTGAGGGCCGGGGCGGTGGGGTCGAGGCTGGCCGCGAGCCGCACCGTGGCGTCCGGCCCATCGAGGACCCGGGCGGGAACCTCGCAGCCGGCGAGGGCGCGAACCGCCTCGGCCGCGTGGTGTGCGGCGTGGTGCGCGCCGCGTCGGCTGCGCACGGCGACGGTGATCTGCCGGTGCAGCAGCTCGCGCTGCCCGGCCAGGTCATCGAGGAACGCCACGTGCGCGTGGGCTGCCTCTTCCAGCGCGGGGTGCGGCAGCTCGGGGGCGGCGGCGAGGAACCGGTCGGCGAGGTGGGTCAGGTCGACCCGCTGTGCCCGCACCACGATCTGCGCCGGGCCGTCGAGGCGGTGCAGCCACCGCGCGAACCCGGCCACCAGGCCGTTTTGTTCCCCCGGTGTCCGCAGCCCGAAGGCCACCGTGGAGGCGGCGACCAGGCCCGTCGTGCCGTCCGACCCGAGATCGACCAGCCCGTCGCCAGTAATGCCCCTCGCGGGCAGCCGCAGCGGCGCGGGCAGCGGTAGCCGGTCCCCCGGCCCGGCGGTGGTCTGCACCCACGCCGGAGCCGGGGTGACCGGTCCATCGGCCGGCACGAGCCGGCGCGGACTGCGGCGGTGCCGCAGCGCCGCAAGGACCCAAGCGTCGAGACTCATGCCGTCACGGCGGCCGACCGCGAGCAGGAACGCCCCAGCGGCGACAGGTATCGCACCCGCGAGGAACACCAGCGGATGCACAAGCGTCGCCACCGCCGTCCACACCGCGTACAACAGGAGGCCCGTGACGGCCAGGATCACCAACTGCCGTCCCGACATGCCGAACGCGATCCTGTCCGGCCGCTCGATGTCCGCGGGAACCCGAGCCCGCATCGGAGCCTCATCGTTGCGGCGGTTCACTGCTCATCACCTCGCTTCCGCGACGGGCGCCGCGCCGGGGCGGACGATCGAGCCGGCGGCGGGGACGGGGACGACCCGGTACGGACGGCGCTCGGACCCGCCTGGGTCGCACCAGCCGCCGGGGACGGGGACGGCCTCGCCGCCGGAGACGGGGACGGGGACGGGTGCGGCGGCGGGGCCGCTGACCGCCGACCTTCCGTGGACGGCGGGACGGACGAGGCCGGTGGACGAGGCCGGGGTGCGCTGGCGGCCGATGCTCGCCGGGCGGCGGACGGGGTGCTCGGGGTGGCGCGCCGCGCCGCCGTAGGCCGTGTCCCGGGGGTCGAGGCTCGTCGTGACCCGCCGGCTCCCGGTGCGGCCGGAGCGGAGGAGAACAACGGCGTGACCGGGGCAGGTGGCCGGCGCGGCGTGCTCTGTGGCGCTGGTGCGGCGGAGAACGCCACCGCCGGTGCCGCGCCGCTGGGTGTCGCTGTCGGTGTCGTTGCCGTGGCGTCGCTGAAGGCGACTCGGGCGGGCGGTGCGGCTGGCGCCGGTGTACTCGGCTGAGGCGCGGACGGGTGAGAGAACTGCGCGGCCGGGACACCGCCGGACGGCGCTGGCGATGGAATGGACGGGGCCGCCGGGTGGCTGAAGGTGGGGGCGGCGTTCGTCCCGGACGGCGCGGGCAGCGGCGTGTGGGTGACCGGGGCGTGGCTGAAGGCCGCCGGTCCCGGCGGGGACGGCGGGACGGGAGTCGGCCCGAGACGGGGCGGACGAGGCGGACGGGGTGGACGGGGGCCGCCCGGCGATGGACGGGGACCGGGCGGACGAGGTGTGGTCCGTCCGGCGGTCCGGGCCGCGCTCGCGCCGCCCAGGATGCCGGCCGCCGCGCCGAGCGTCTTGATGGTCAGGTAGGCGTGCATGAGCTGGCCGAGCAGTCCCCTGCCGTTGCGCTGTCCGAGCGGGCCGAGGATGAACTGCCGCATCCAGCCCGGCAGTTTGATCAGCAGCCAGAGCATCGTCAGGCAGACCAGGACGCCGAGGAGCCCGTCTGCGGTCGAGGGCACGCCCAGCACGGTCGGCCCGGCGGGGGTCAGGAAGACCTTCACCGTGGCCATGACGATGATCGCCTGACCGATCTGCAAGCCAAGGCAGGCGGCGAAGGCACGCCACCAGGTGTGGGCGATGCCTTCGGTCAGCGGGCTGGCATGGCAGATCAATGCCGCTGGGGCCACGCCGACGAGGATGACCAGCGCGGCCAGCCGCAGGATGAAGGTGAACTCCACAAGCAGGCACATCACGACCACGGCGATGGCGAGGAGCACCATCAGGAAGCCCTTGCCCTGCAGGGCGTTGTCCGCGATCTGCCC
Source organism: Micromonospora sp. NPDC003944 (assembly GCF_053605225.1). Classification (NCBI taxonomy): domain Bacteria; kingdom Bacillati; phylum Actinomycetota; class Actinomycetes; order Micromonosporales; family Micromonosporaceae; genus Micromonospora; species Micromonospora sp. NPDC003944. Next base: position 74,025 of record NZ_JBSGIV010000026.1, on the reverse strand, counting down.
GATGGCGGCGGCTGCGGCAGGGCCGTCAACCGTGTTCCCGGCGATGGCCACGGTGAGCGTGTTGGTAAGCACGATGGCTTGCTGACCGATGAGCAGGCTGCCGTTAGCCAGCACCGCGCCCAGCGCGATGCGGGGCAGCACCTGCTTGAGCCCGTGCTGGCTCTGCAGGGTCTCCCTGGTCGTGATGAGGAATCCGTTGGCGACGATGAACAGCACGAAGACGCCATTGGCCGTGAACAAGCTGGTCGTCCAGATCGCCTTGACGTGCTCGTTGTCGGTGAGGTCGGGGGTGGACAGCCACGATGCGCCCAGGGCTTCCATCACCGGTTGGAGAGCCTGCTCGGCGGCCCAGACGACCAGGTCGACCACGGCCTTGCGGATCTGGCCCCCGATGTCGTACCAGGCCGGATCATCGCTGACAGAAGGCTGGCCGGGAGTCGGGGCCGGGCCGGGCGTCGGTGCCGGCATGGCCGGCGCGGAGGGAGACGGGTCCACTCCCGGCGGGCGGACGCCAGGGTCAGGCACGCCGGGCGTTGGCGGCGTTCCGGGTGCGGTAGCGGGCGGGCCGGGTGCCGGGCTCGGCTCGGCGTGCGCCGGCCCGGCCCAGCTCAGGGCAAGGCCGGCGAGGATCACCACGCCGAGCAGCAGCAACGACACCGCTCGGACCGGGCGGCGGGATCGGATCGAGAGGGCAGTCATCAGGCCACCCACGCGCCGACGATGGTCACGAACAGCGGCGCGAGCAGCGCGAGGGCGTAGCCGATCGCGGCGGACCGCAGCGCGAGCTTGGCCTTCTCCACCTCGCCGGGATCGCCATTGGCGGCCATATAGCGCAGGGCACCGACGGTCAGGAAGAGCGTGGCAACGGCGACGAGGATGCCGATCAGCCAGGTACGGATGTTGTTGGCGACCTGTTGAATCGACTCGGCGGCCAGCACCACCGCAGCGGGCTCGGCCGCCCACGCCACGGACGGCACGGCAACGAGCGCTGCCGTCACCGCGGCGGCGTTGAGGAGCATCAGCGCGGCGCGGACAGTCCGAGACCGGTACCGACGGGGGCGGTGGACGGAAGGCCGTCCGCGCCTGCCCGCCCCGGGGCGGCGGTCCGCCGTCCCGGGGCGTGGGAACGGGTGGTGATTCATGGGGTTGGGCACCTCCGGTGCGCACGCCGACGCAGCCCGCAGCGGGGCGTGGGTGCGCGAGTGGGCGACGAAGGCGGGACCGGGCGGTGCGCTCGTGGGTGACCTGTGGTGCCGACCGGCGCGGCCGTCCTCCTCACCGGGAAGGCGATGGGCCGGGGACCGTGCGGGGTGTCAGCGCCGTCAGCGGGTCCGGTCGGAGCAGGTCACTTGCGCGGAAGAGTCCCGCACTAGGGGATTACAAATCCGAGCCTCGGATTGGAAACCCGCAGCTCAGACAGGCCGCTTACGGGCGCTTCTGGCTGGTGGGCGCGTCGAGGACCACCGTCGCGGTAGCCTCGTTGATCACGTCGGCGTACGGGTCGGACAGCTCGCCGGACTCGATCGCGGCCTTCAGCCGGGCGACGGCAGCCGTACGGCGCTTGTAGAGGTTCCAGCGGGGCTGGCCGGTGCGTTCGGCGTACTCGGTGAGGCTGACCTCTTCCAGATAGGTCGCGCCAATCAGCTCCGCCTCCTGGACGGTGATGACCTCGGCGGTGACCGCGCGGGCGAGAACGAGATCCGGGTGGCCGTACGGGGCCGGCGGCACCACCGCCCCCGGGGCGTAGTTCGGAGCCCCGCTCGAGGCTGGCTCCAGGTCGCGCAGCTCGGCGCGGGCCCTGGAGAACGCGGCGGACAGCAGGTTCCCGACCACGCCCGGCTTGGCTACATCGACCGTGCCGAGCGCCCGGAGGAAATGCTCGACGATGGCGGCCTGTACATCCCCGAAGAACAGTTTGGCCAGCAGGTACGCCTTGAACCGCAGGCCCGGCAACGCGACGCCGACCGCACCGGCACGCCATGCCAGGTCACCCGTCCGGGCTTGCTGCACCAGCAGTCGCCACGCCGCGTCCCGGGCGGCGTAGCCGCAGGACGGGTGCATCAGGATCGCCGACAGCTCGGGCAGGGCGATGGCCCGGCGGGGCAGGCCATGGCCGAGGCTGCGGCCGTCCACCGACAGCGGATTCGGCCCCTGCCCCATCAGTCGGAATCGGTACTCGATGTCGTTGAGCAATGTCTCGCCGCGCCGGGAGACAACTGGCTCGTTAGCGGGGGTACGACGGTCCATGGTGGTGCTCCCTCGTGATGACCGTTGCCGTCCGGCGGGAATGCCGATCGGCGCTGTGCCACCACGCCACCAGGGCCTTTGAACAGATCATAAACACTCATGATCTTGTTCAAGGCGTCTTGGCACGTGTTCAACCGAGCCGCCGCCGGTCCCCGTCGATGCGTCTCGACCTCAGTCAGCGGACACCCCGCAGCCGGGTATGCAACCCCTGTTCAGGCTGTTCAAGGCCCTCCAGAGAGGCCGTAGCCGCGTCGAGTCGGCACCCTGGAACTCACGCCGCCCACCACGCAGCCACGGTGTCAAGCAGGACGGCCAAGAGCAGCTCTCGCCGGGCGCACTCACCCCAATTGCGATCTTGTTCAAGGTCCCGAGGCGGTCGGCCGCCTCGTGTTGAAGCAGATGACGATCTTGTTCAAGCCAGCGAAGATCTTGTTCAACCGGTCACCAACGATCGACTGATCGAGAAATCCTTAACGGGATCGACCCAGTACGCGGCCTCTGGGTCGATCAAAGCCACGGATCCTGGTCCGATCATGGCCTTGTTCACCGTGCTGACCGGGGTGACCGCCGGGGTCCTGCGCGTTCGCCGGTACGTGCGTCAGCAGAACTTAGGCGAAGTACCGGCTCGGCTGCGCAGACATCTTCGACATCTCCGGCCTGCACACCATCAAGCCGATCAACATGCGCATTTGACCCTCTGCATATCCGCGGCTACCCGACCCATGCAAAGTGCGAACATCGGTCTTCTATTCAAAAGCACCGAGGATTGCCAGAACGATCGCCTCTGTCCCGCTCCAGTCCTGGCTTTGTCGAACGCTCGGGTCGAGCAAAGCTGCCCTGACCTTCTTCCGGAAGGCTCCTTGGATACGCTTCTTCTCTGCTGCTGAGATAGAACCCTGGTAGCTCTTCTGCCCCTCGACATAACCCGTCCACTGCACGGGAACTAGCTCGCCGTTCACGGTCAGCAGCTCCCGGCCCAGGTACATCTCCAAGGATCCAGCCTTGCCGTTCACGTCCATCAGGACGGGATCGGCAAGCTGAGGGCCGAGCGTCGGGTATCGCCGTAGGAGTGGCAGGCCCGGGTAGTGCATGACGCGGTAGCCGTTGGGCAGACCTTCGCGCTTCAGCTTGTCAAGCGCGTCATGCGCCGCCGTGTCGTTGTCCACCAGCACCAGCACCCGGTTCGCGATGCCTGCCCCCACAAAGGACCTGACCAGCTTCACGAGGCTACTCGCGCTGCCTTCAGCACCGCTGCCAAAGTCCATGAAGCGCAGGAACCCAACCAGGTGCGGATGCGTCACTCGGATGGACTCACTGAGTAACTGCGAGTCGCTGGACCCCTCAGTGAGGATCACGAGCGGTGCATCCGTCGCGATCTCACGCCGGCGATCCTCGCGGGCCTGTTCCGTGATCGGCGTGCCAGGAGTTTGTAGGTGGTAGCGCCGCAGGTCGTTGAGGTTGTAGCGCACGGTCCGGCCCAGGTCCGTGCTGACGTCGAGAGCCAGCCGCAAGATGGTCCGAGCACCCAGCCGCCACTCCACGTCTTCCGGTAGCTGGTAGGTGGCCCATTCGTCAGCGCTGTTCACGAAGTCGCCTATCTCCGAAAGGATCATGGCGGCGTCGCGCACCGGCACGCCGAGGTCGTCGGCGGTATGGTTCGGATGTTTGGCGTGCCACGTCCGCACCGCCTCATCCAACTCGGCCCGCGCTCTACCTGCAGTGAACCCGTGTAGCTGCAGTCGGTCCCGTACCTCCTGCACCGTCGAGACGTAACCGAAGTGGTCGTCGTCGTGCCGCAGCTCATCCTCGGTGAACAACGCCGCCAGGACCGGCAGGTAGCTCTCACGACAAGCCAGCAGCAGATGGCCGCCTATCTTTATGAAGCTGTGGGCAGACATTAGGCAATCTTCCCTCTGCCGAGTCGCGAGCGACAGCAGCCACGGAGCCGAGGCGGACCTGTCGCACCCCGTGCTACTCCTTGTCCATGACCATGGCCTCCCTCCGCTACCTTCCGTTCGGGCAGGTCAATATCCCCTTCGGGGACATTCACCCGGGATGGAAGTCGGCGTACTCGTCCGGGTGCCTAGCCTGCTGGCCGACTCGGCTCTCACCACGCCGCCGGCCGTTTCCGACGAGGACGCGGCCTAGCTCGCCCAAGCGGCAGCCCGACCGCGTCAGGCGCGAGCCGAGCTGCGTGACCAGCCGTGGGAGCACTGCGTGGCCACCTGCTGCAGGGTGCTGGAGGACGTCTCACGCTGGTGATTCCGCCTACCAGGAGCGTGAGCAACACTCAAGCAGACCAGCGCACCCAGGACCAGCGCCGGCCGGCGATCTACTGGGACGTCAAGAGCATGACCAACGCTGCCCACCACGACGGCGGCACTACCGAGGGTTTCTCCTGGAGCCGTACAGACGCCGAGGCACTCATGGCGGCCACGGCCGGGCTGCTCATGAGGTACACACAGCGCTAAGAGGTTCGATTTGAACGAGACTGGACACGAGCAACGGTCGAAAGGTAGGGGCTCGCACTGATGATTGTCAGCGTCTTTCGTGGCCGGGTCAGGGCCACATAGAGACTCGTGGGTGTGTGGCCGTCCGCGTTGAGGACGATCGCGTGGTCGTACTCCAACCCCTTGATCAGGGTCGGTCGAGCAAGTGAGGCACAGCGGTGCGCCCAGTTGCTCTGGTCTGATTCCTCAGGCGCACTACCGCATCTTCGACCGTTGTGTGGTTTGTGTATGCCAATGCCAGGGCCCGGACGATGGTTGACCAGGCATCGTGTCGATATCGACGGATGCCGGGAAGTGCGGCTATCGCGGTGAGGGCCTCCTGGATCCGCTGTGGCGCCGGGTCATCAAGAAGCGCTGAAAGGTGACGCTGCACATCCTCAGCGCCAGGTCGCTTGAGGTGAGTGATTCTCTTGCCCACTCGTAGTTTTTTGACATCGTCGCTCTTGAGGTAATCGGCGACGCCGCTGGCACAGTCCTTGCCGATCTGGGCCGTTGCGGCGGCGATCTCATTCGGGTGGCCCTTGTCGACGGTGCGAGCGAAGGCGATCATACCCTCGCCTTCGATAGTCTCCATGACTGTGTACGTGCCATTGAGTCGGCTGGCCACACCGTGGCAGTCTCGGGCCCACCGACCGATGGCGACGATCGTCTCGCTGCCACCGAACTCACTCCGTAGATCTCGGCATGCTCTGACCGCGCTGGAAAAATCATTCGAGTTAGCTCTGATCCACCTCACGGACGTCGTCTCGGTGAGGCTGACAGGCCGCTCCAATCCGAAGTCCTCCCGGATGTTAAGCAGCCACTGTCCGAGGTCGTTGTTATGGCCCCTCCAGCGCCAAGGTACGAACGGCTGGGCCAACGCGGGCCAACGGGCGGCAACGTCGGCCGACCAACTGACCAGGGGGTCAACGTCGAAGTCGAAGATCGCCTGCATCGGATCGCCGAAGACGCTAAGCGGCAAGACCTCGGCGATGGCTGTCACCAGCGCGTGTTGACTGATGCTGCAATCCTGATACTCATCGACGATGGCGAAGGCGTAGCTGGCCGCGAGCACTCGGCGCATGACGGCGCTGCTAAGGACCTTGAGCGCACCGTCGTAATAGACCTTGGATTCGCTCCAGTTGGGGCAAGCGGGGACTGAGACTCCTGCGAGCTGGGGGTATTGGCGTACAAGGTGATGCGACCAGCTAGCGATCGTCTCGATCCGGACGGCATCAGCAGCAACGCCGAGCCGGCGCGTCCGACGCCGAAGGGCGTCTACACCGGCATTGGTGTGGGTCAGGACGAGGGCCCGTTGCCCTGTCTCGGCAGCGAGAGAGGCGAGAGAGGCGACGAGTTCGGTCTTGCCGGTGCCGGCAGGCATCGTGACTGAGCACGGCATGGCTTTTCGGAGACGCTCGGCGCTCCCACGGGCGGTGTCATTCATCGGCGCCGTGCTGCCCCTCGTCGCCATAAATGCGGCGGCGTAGCCTGGTCAGTTCCTTGCCTAGGTGCTGGTCCTGATACTGGGACCAGAGTTGGAGGATGAACTCGCCGAGCCGCTCGCCGGCATCTTCCCGCTTGAACCAAGCCTTGCTGGACGCGTTCTTCCCGGTGCCGCCCGCGGCCTTGCAGATCGCGGCGCGCACTTCCTCGAGGAGGTAGCCCGCCTCCGACCAAGCCGACGACGTCAAAGCGTATTCGCTCTTGGGTAGCGCCGGCAGCGCCGTCGTCACATGGTCCACGATCGCATCCAAACCTTTGAGCTCCGCGGCGAGTTCCAACAGTGTGACGAGCGCCGACTCGTCCAAGGTGTGGATGGTTTCGGCTTCAGTTGAATTGCCCACCTGCCAACGGATGACATCCACGCCCGCCTTCTCGGCGACCGCGATGGTTTCATCGACACTTCGGTCATCGTTGTCGACCAGGAGCACAGCGTGGACCCCGAGATTTTGGAAGATGGTGGCCCGAGTAGCTGCGGGGTTGCCACCGCCATCAAGAAATGCCACGCCCAAGGCGGCGTGGGACGGCTTGCCGTCGCGAGCGCGTTCGTCATCCCAGGTACGGATCATCTGCCGGAGCATCCCGGTCTCGGTCTTGCCCTCGCCGATAATGACCATCCGGGCGAGGACCGCAGACGGGCAGGAACGCAGCGCGCCCTGTGCCTCGGCGATGTCCGCCGGCACTGCACGAACGTCGGTCCTGCCAGCGTCGCTCCTCACGACGCAGATGTCGGTGGCGGACATGGCCTGCACGGCGAGCGGCGAGTGGGTACTGATGATGACCTGTCCTCGGCTACCTGCCGAACGCTGTTTGATCCGGTGAAGGACGTGTAGGAGCCGATGAGGGTCGAGGCCGTGCTCGATCTCGTCGATGAGGAGGATCTCACCCTTGATCGCCGCTTGCTCTTGGGCAGCGATACTGGTCAGGCGGCGTGTCCCCAGTCCCGCGTTCGTCAGCGGCACCGTCCCGTCGTGTAACAGCAGCGAGCTAGGCGAAGCGCTTGCCACGGGATCCCAGCCCGGACGCAGATCGAACCGTCCGCCCCCGATCGCACCAGCCGCTTCAGCAACCCGGTTCGCTGTTGCCTTGAGCGCGGGAAGGGGGTAGTCGAACACGGCGTCGCGGGAGGCGCGTTGCGCTGCTGTCACCGCCTGGCTCGCACCGTCGTCCGTCAGGCGCGAGAGCGCAGACCCACGGCCCCACCTCAGATGGGTATCAACCCGCTCGTCGACGCGGAAGAGACCGATCGACCTCCGCTTTCCGCTGGTCAGGGGGAGACCGTCCTCATACTCTCCGTGCCGTACAACCAACCAGGACGGTTCAAGATCCTGGTCGACGGTCAACTGCAGCAACAGGCAGAGCTCAGAGCCGGGTAGCGGATCATGCTCGAGTTCGCCGTTGACGTTTAAGCCAGTCAAGTGCATTCCGAATGCCGTATCGGCGAGCATCTCGTCGGTGAGGTCGCCGACGAGCAGCCGGAGTGTTATTGGCTTGGACGTGTCGCAATGGTAGAAATCGGCATCACTGAAGGTCGCGTTGAAGCGTGGCGTAAGCACCAGCGCAACCGCGTCGAGCAGACTTGTCTTCGTGCTGTCGCCAGGACCGACGAGACACAAGAAGCGCTGCGAAGGTAGTCGCCACTCCGCCTCACGGATTCCTCGGAAGTTGCGCACGGTAACCCGCCGGATCTGCATCGGCGCAGTGTAGTGCCGGCCGTGCACCCGCACTGCTGCCGACACGTGTTATGGGGGCGGTGCGAGCCCGCCGTTGGTCAGCGGGGTAGTTGGCAGTGTAGTGAACAGGCCGCGTACTTGAGGCATGGAGAGTCGTTGCAGCGTATTGTGCCGGTTGTTCGCGGCGACTACGCGGGTAAAGCCGTTCGTCCGAAGGGAGCTAACAGGTTCCTGGTAGAGGCTGATCCGGTTGCCCTACAAACCTTCAGCTGCGTGTTCAACCCGTTGAGGACATCTTGTTCAACCGGGCGGCGTCCGGCGACGCGCCCAGGTCTGCGCGGTGCACGGCTTCCAATCCGAGGCTCGGATTTGTAATCCCCTAGTGTCAGCGCTTGTCGGCGGACGTGGCCCACACGCTCATGCCGAAGCCCAGCTCCACCACCCCCGGTGACCGGCCTCAGCCGGTGCCGGTCGGTCTGTTCCTCCCCCGAACCCGCGTCCCTCGCACGCCCCGTCCGGGAGTGCCGGACTGGCACGGGCTATCCCCAAACCACCTCGCCTACCTCATCCACCGCTACACCCACGTCGGTGACGTGGTGCTCGACCTCGACGCGCACCCCGCCGCCATCGCTGCGACCGCCTACCTGGACCGGCTACCGGCCCGGCTGGCCACCGGTCGCCATGGCCTGCACGTGCGGCTCATGCCGCCCGCCCCCGAACACCGGACGCGACGCGCCATGCGACGTCCCGGCCCACGTGTCGACCTGATCCTGGCGACCCTGCCGCAGGGCGCGCAGGGCCTCGCACGAGACGGCATCGCCGCAGCAATGAGTATCTGGCGGCCTCTGCTGCGCCCCGGCGGGTTCCTGCTTGTTGGACTCGCCGCCTTGCGGCCTCAGCCGGGTGAGGTCAGCCGCCGAGCCACAGTCATCGCCGCCGCCCGCGCCGCCGGGTTCTTCTACCACCAGCACATCCCCGCCGTCCTCATCCCACTGCCCGAACACGAGCCACGCACCGCCCCGGAACACCCCGACGAGGTCGACGACGACCGCCGTCTGCTCGCTGGCCGCCACCTTCCGACGTTCCGGGATCTGGTCGTGCTCGGGACCACCGCAACCGGTGAGGAGAACGCCCGTGCCTGAGTCCCGTCCGCCGTCCCACATCGGCGACCCCCACGACTCCGAATCGCCGTACCCCAGCACGTCCGACCTGGCGGCACTGCTCACCGAGGGCTACCTCGGTGCGGTCTGGCTCACCGGTCAAACCGCGTCGCGCGACCTGCGGCGCGGCCGATACACCCCGGAGTCGTTGACGCACCCCGGCAAGATGCTGCCGACCATCCCCCGCTACGCCATCCGCACCTACACCAACCCCGGTGACGTGGTCCTCGACCCCATGGCCGGCATCGGCACCACCGTCATCGAGGCCATGCACCTCGGCCGTCACGGCGTCGGCGTCGAGTACGAAGCCGAATGGGTCGCCAAGGCAGCCGACAACATCCGCCACACCGTCCAGACCGGGGCGCCGGGCCGGGGCGAGATCTACCACGGGGACTCGACCGCGCTGCCGGCACTGCTGCCGGCCAACTTGCACGGCCAGGTCTCCCTCGTGATCACCTCACCGCCCTACGGGTCGTCCACCCACGGCCACGTCCGTACCCCTGGCGCAAGTCGCCGCAAGATCCGCAAGATTAACCACAAGTACGGCGGCGCGGACAACCTCGCCTACCGCAGCCACGGCCAGCTCGCCGACGGGTTCACCGCGATCCTTGCCGGCTGCCGGGCTCTGCTGCGGCCCGGCGGGCATGTCGTCGTCACCGCCCGGCCCTACCGCCGCCACGGCGAACTCATCGACGTCCCTGGCATGGTCGCCGCCGCCGGCATCAACGCCGGCCTCGAACTGGTCGAGGAGTGCATCGCCCTCATCTGCGGCGTCCGCGACGGCGTGATCATCCCTCGGGCCTCGTTCTTTCAGCAGAAGAACATCCGGGACGCCATCGCCGCGGGTGACCCGCAGTGGCTCGTTCAGCACGAAGACGTGGTGATCTTTAAGGCGCCGCACCAATGAGCGACCGCGCGTCGGACACACCGGCCGAGACCTCCGCGACGAGCCCTGAGCCGACCGTCGAGTTTCATACCGAACCGGAGCTGACTGAAGCCGTGGCTCGTGCGCTGCTGACGTTGCTGCAACGCTCGTCAGCCAGCAGTAATCCGGGTCCGGTCGAGTCCACCGACACTTGATCAATTCATGCCGGTATGCGTGAATCCGTGCAACCGCGCGTCCGCCGGTCACCTAATCCCCTTGGATGGCCGGCAGACGCGTGCCCACTACATTCGGAAGGCACGTTCGGTGACCATCGACATACCCCGTATCGAAGACACTGCCGCCGCCCTGCTTACCCGCCGCGAATACCAGCGCTTTGCGTTCTACGGCCGAGTCTCCACGGAGGACCAGCAAGATCCCGTGGCATCGAGGAATTGGCAGGTCACCCGCGCTACCGGCCTTATCGAACCGATCGGCGGCATCATCGTCGCCGAGTTCTTCGATATCGGCCTGTCCCGCTCCCTGCCATGGAAGCGACGACCTCACGCCGCCAGGCTGCTCGACGCCCTCGCCGACCCGAACCGCGGGTTCGACGCGCTGGTGATCGGCGAGCCCCAACGCGCGTTCTACGGCAATCAGTACAGCCTGACCATGCCGGTCTTCTCGCACTACGGCGTCGGCCTCTGGGTGCCCGAGGTCGGCGGCGCTATCGACCCCGAGTCCGAAGCCCACGACCTGATCATGAGCGTGTTCGGCGGCATGTCCAAGGGCGAGCGCACCCGCGTGAAGATCCGCGTCCGCACGGCGATGACCTCGCAGGCGAAGATCGAAGGCCGTTTCCTCGGGGGGCGTCCGCCGTACGGGTACCGCCTCGCCGACGCCGGACCGCACCCGAACCCGAGCAAGGCCGCCGACGGCCGCCGCCTGCACAAGCTCGAACCTGATCCGACCACCGGGCCCGTCGTACGCCGAATCTTCGCCATGTACCTCGCCAACAACGGCTACCTTGCCATCGCCGAGGCACTCACCCACGACGGCATCCTGTCACCATCCGCCGCTGACCCCGCCCGCAACCCGCACCGCAGCGGCGAAGGCTGGGCCAAGAGCGCCATCAAGAACATCCTGTCCAACCCCCGCTACACCGGCCGACAAGTGTGGAACAAACAGCGCAAGGACGAAGTACTCCTCGACGTCAACGACGTCGCCCTCGGCTACGAAACCCGGATGCGCTGGAACGACAAGGCTTCCTGGGTCTGGTCTGACACAATCGCCCATCCGCCGCTTGTCACCGTCAACGACTTCGAACTGGTTCAAACGATCATGGCGGCCAGCGGCCGAGGTCGAACAGGCACCCAACAACGCAAGGTTCGCCGCCACTACGTCCTACGCGGACTCATGCTCTGCGGGCTATGCGGACGCAAGATGCAAAGCCACCAAGCACATGAGACCGCCTACTACCGGTGCCGCTATCCCAACGAGTACGCCCTCGCCAACCACGTCCAGCACCCGCGCAACGTCTACGTCGCGGAACAAGACATCATCCCAGCCCTCGACAACTGGCTCCTCAAGGCCTTCGCCCCACACCGGCTAACCGAGACGATCCGCCGACTCCACGCCGCCCAACCCAACGCCGGGCCTGGCACCGTCGCGCCGGAGATCATTGCCGCGAACAAGATCATTGCGGCGTGCGACACCAAACTCCTCCAGTATCGCGCCGTCGCCGACGCCGGCGGCGACCCCGCCACCGTCGCTGCCTGGATGGCCGAGGTCAACGCCAAACGCGCCGCCGCCATCGCCCAACGCGACACCGCAGCAGCACAAGACCAGGCTCCCCGGCACCTCAGCGAGGACGACATCCGAAGCCTTGTCGGCGGCCTCGATGATATGCGCAACACCCTGCGCGACGCCCACAGCGAGGACAAAGGCAATGTCTACCGCGGGTTGCGGCTCGCCCTCACCTACAACCCCGGTGAAAACAAAATCAGCGTCGAGGCTAAGCCCGACGCTGATTACTGTGGGGTAACTGTACGTGTCCGAGGGGGGACTTGAACCCCCACGCCCTATACGGGCACTAGCACCTCAAGCTAGCGCGTCTGCCATTCCGCCACCCGGACCTACACGTTCAGCCTACCTCGCCGACCAGATGATCTTCCACCTGCTGATCGGCGCGGCGGGCCGCACGGGGAGTTACTGTACACGCCGCTCGTGGATCATGCACATCGCCTTCCGCCGCCTCTCCCCGAGCGCTTCCGCCGCTGCTCAAGCCACCTCGAAACGCCGCATCGACACACCCTTGGAGCGTGTACGGGTAGCGTCCGGCCGCCCTCTGACGGCAGCATTGCCACGTGTCCCATCCCTCCCCCTTGGCAGCCGCCCAGCACCGAGCCTTCGCCCTGCGCGCCGCGGGCGACCTCAGCGCCGCCCGGCACCTGCTCGCGGAGGCCGTCGAGTCCGCTCCCCCGCCGTACGGTGACGATCATCCCGAGGTGCTGCACACCGCGCACGTGCTGGCACGGCTGCACCGGGAGGAGGACGACCCGCTCGCCGCCCGCCGGGTGTTGGAGGAGGCGTTCGCGGCGGGCGAGCGCCGCTGGGAGCATTCCGACCCGTTGATGCTCGCGCTCGCCTTCGAACTCGCCGAGGTGGCGGAGGAACTCGGCAACCGCCACGAGGCCCGCCGCAACTACACCCGCGTCGCCACCGCCGGGCCCGCCGCGCTCGGTGACAACCACCCGGCGGTACGCGCAGCCCGCGACTACCTGAGCCCACCCGCGTCGATGCCGGGCGAGCAGCACCCCGCGCCGACTCCCGGCTCGACCTCTGCCACCCCGGTGACCGAGCCGGGTGCCCGGTCGGCGCTCTCCGGCCCGACCCTGTCGCTGGCGACCCTCGCCGCGATGCGGCCCGCCGCCGGTGGCCCGCCGCCCACCGTGTCGCCCTGGGCGCCGCCGCAACCGCCGGCCACGCCGCCACCAACCAATCCAGCGGTACGCGCACCCGTCACGCCCCCACCGCCCGTCCACGCCCCAACGGCACCGATTCCAGGTCCTCGGGTCGCGCCCGTCGGGCCGGCAGCCTCCTCGACCGCACCGGCGCAGCCTGGCCCGCCGATGGTCGCACCCGGTGCGGTGACGCCACCCCGGCCGCGCGCCGACGAGCTACCGCCCGGACCGGCCCGCCCCACGGTCGACCCGATGCCCCGGCAGAGGATGGAAACCCGACCGACCACGCCGGCCGGGCAGCGGCCACCGTCCGGGCCGGCCGTGGCGCCACGTCAGCGGATGGGTGACCAGGCGGCCCCGCCGGTGGTCGCCGCGCCACCGCCCCCGTCGGCCCCAACCGCGCCGGCGTCGACCACCCTGCCGGCGACACCGGCCGCGCCGGCACCGCGCTGGGACAACCCCACCATCCAGGTACGGCAGATCGAGCCACTGCTCGCCGAGGAGGCCGCCCGCGCCGCCGCCCCGCCAACCGGGCCGAGCGAGTCGCACACGGTGTCCGGCACCGACGTAACATCACCGGGCGGACCCTCCCCGACCGTTGACCGCCCAGGGCCGACCTACCCGACGGAGGGGCCACCGGCGCAGCCCATCAGCGCATCGATCGTCACTCCGCATCCGATCTCCGCGCCGCCCAGCCAGCCGTACCCGGTCTCCGGCCCACCAGCCCCGCCCTACCCGGTCTCAGGGCCACCCGGCTACGGCCAACCCGTCTCAGCTCCGCCCGGACACACGTACCCGGTCTCCGCACCACCGGGCTACAACCTGCCCATTTCCGCACCACCCAGCCATGGCCAGCCCGCCTCCGGACTACCCGGCTACGGCCCACCGGTTTCCGCGCCCCCCGGGCACACGTACCCGGTCTCCGCACCGCCCGGCTTCGGGCCGCCGGTCTCGGGGCCGCCCTACGGTCACCCCGTCTCCGCGCCTCCGGTGAGCGCTCCGCCCGTGCCGCCGTGGGGAATGACCGCACCGCCCTGGAGCAGCACCGCCCCACCGCAGCCCCTGTCCACTTCAGGTGCCGACCCCACCGACCAGACCACGACGGCTTCGCAAGGCACAACCCCTGCGCAGGGCACGACCGCTGGGCCGACCACAACGCCTGCGCAAACCACGCCCGCAGAGCAGCCCACGACCGCCAGGCGCACCACAGTGGACCCGGGCGGCACTGGCGCGGACGGTGACTCCGGGCTGGGCATCCTCGACGCCCCCGTGGCGCCGACCGGGCTGGCCGGTAGCGTGCTGTCCGACGAGACCGTGGTGTTGCCGGCCGTTCCGTCGCAGAGCGGCCCGGCCGGGTATGAGTCCAGCCCGGGCCGTCCCGCCACCCAGTCCGCAGCGACTGCCGCCCACGCGGACCCCGCGACCGTCACCGCCGCGCTGGCGAACCCGCACACCACCCCGGCGAACCCGAACAGCGCTCAGGCCGGCCCCGTCGCGGCGCAGCCGGGTCCCGCTGCCCAGCCGGCCTGGTCACCGGGCATCGGCGCCGATCCGGCGCTGACACCGCCCGCCGCGCCGTCGCCGTCCCACCAGTACCACCACCAGCCGCCGCAGGCCGCATACCCGGTCCACGACCAGCACCCGACACAGCCGCTCTACTCAGCACAGGAGCAGTACTCGACCCAGGGGTCCTTCCCGGCGCAGGATCAGCACCCGGTCCAGGCGCCCTACCCGGCACAGAATCAGCACCACGCGCCGTACCCGGGTCAGCAGTACCACCCGGTGCCGGACGCGTACCGGCCGGCGTACGCCGATGGTGGTGGTGGGTCGACGGGCCGTAACCGGGCGGCGCTTGTCGGCGCGGTCGTGGCGGCCGGGGTGGCCGTCGTGGCGGTGGCCGGCCTGGGTGTGGTGATGGTGACCCGCGACGACCCGCCGCCGACGGGGAGCGCGCCGACTGCGGCGGCACCGACGGCGGCCGGGCTTCCGCCGGGTGACCTGAAGCTGCGCGACGACTCGACCACGATCACGTTGACCTGGACGGACCCGACCGGCGGGGCGGTGCCGTTCATGGTCGCCGCCGGGCGGGCCGGGCAGGCTCTGGGCGTGATGGCCACCGTGGACCCGGGGCGGACCAGCTACACGGTCAACGGGCTGAACTCCCGAGTGGATCACTGTTTCACCGTGTTGGCGGTCTACTCGACTGACAGCTTTGCGACGTCGGGGCAGGTCTGCACCACGCGGGAGCGCACCGCCTCGTCCAGTGGGGAGCCGTCCGACCGACCGTCGCCGCGCTGAGCCGAGCGCGAGCCGGGTCAGAACGAGCGGGCACCGCGCTGAGCTGGCCGTCCACAGCGCACACGCTCAGTATCCACAGGGGTGACGGTGCGGGTTCCCCCGTCACCACCAGCGCCATATGATGGCACCCGGCTCAGGGGAGGGGTCGCCGCGAGGCGCGCCACCTGCCACGACTCAGGGGAGGCGGCCGGCTGTGGCCAGCATCGACGACGCCGTACCGACCGAGGCTGTTCGCTCCCGGTCCCGGCTGCGCGGCGGGCTGGTGACCGTCGGCACGGTGGCCGCGCTGCTGGCCGCCATGGGGCTGACCGTGCTCGGGTTGGGCGCGGCGGACAACGCGGTGGCCAACTACGACGCGAGTTCGTGGTTGTGGAGCGCGGCGCGCAGCGAGCTGGCCCGGGTCAACGGGGTCACCGCCCGGGTCGACACCCGCACCGAGATCCCCAATGCCCGGCAGCACCCGATGCAGATCACCCAGACCGACCGGCTGCTGGTCCTGCGGGACCTGCAGACGGGGCAGGTCAGCTCCCTGGACCTGGCCACCCTGCAGCTCAGCGCGACCACCCGGACCACCCCCGGCCTGGGCGTGAGTGTGGCCCTGCACGAGGACGCGGCGTTCGTCGTCGACGCCGTGCAGGGCATCGTCCGGCAGCTCGACCCGCGATCGTTGACCCCGGTCGGTGAGCCGGTGCGCTACCCGCCGGGCATCACCGGCGGCACCTTCGACGGTAAGGGTCGACTCTGGATCGCGGTGCCCAGCCAGGGCACGGTCTCGGCGATCACCGCGGCCAAGCTGCCGTCCGCGCCGGCCACGGCGAGTGCCGGGCTCAGCCCGAAGCAGGTCGAGTCGTACGACGTCGCCGACGCCAGCCACGAGCTGGTGGTCTCCGCCCTGGACGACGGGGTGGCGGTGCTCGACCGCACAGCCGGGAAGCTGGTGCGGGTGCAGGGCGGTGAGGTGCACCCGACGCCGTTGACCCTGTCCGGCCCGGCGGCGCTGCCCGCGCGCACCAGCGGTGCCCGGGTTCCGGTCACGGTGACCGCGGAGCGGCGGGTGCTGCTGGTCGGTGACGGTGGGCAGGAGAGCACGTTCACGGTGCCGGGTGAGGGTGACCGGCTCAGCCCTGCGGTGGCCTGGGCAAACCGGTTCTACTGCGCCGACGAGGCCACCGGGGCGATCTACTCCTTCGACGCGGCAGGCAAGCTGGTCGAGACCATCCGGGGGCGCGCCAACGGGCCGCTGGAGCTGGAGGTCCGGGAGAACCACCTGTTCATCAACTCCCCCGACGCGGCGACCGCCCGGGTGGTGGACGACAAGCACCAGGTGCGCGAGGTCAACAAGTACGCCAACGACGTGCTCGGCGGCGACCCGCCGCCGGCTCCCCCGCCGCCGCCCCCGCCGAAGAAGCCCCGGGTGGGCAAGCCGAGCGCGCCGCGCAGCGTCACCGCCGCCGCCGGCAACGCCCAGGCGCGGGTGAGTTGGCGCCCGGCCGCCGCGAACGGCGCCGAGATCATCAAGTACGTGGTGGAGGGCGCCGGCCAACGCCTACAGGTGGGCGCGAACCAGCGGGCGGTGGAGGTCAAGGGATTGACCAACGGCGAGACGTACCGGTTCGCGGTGCACGCCGTCAACGCCAAGGGCGACGGGCCTCCGCGCACCAGCAACCCGGTGACGCCGACGGCGGCGGTGCCCGACCCGCCGGCGAGCGTCACCGCCCAGGAACGCCCGGACGGCACGGTCCTGGTCAAGTGGCCGGCGGCGAACGGGCAGGGCAACACCATCGCGAGGTACGCGGTGACGGCCAGTTCGGCGGGGACGAACGCGCCGGCCGGCGAGTCGACCAAGACCGAGCTGGTGGTGCCCGCCGGTGAGCTGGAGTTCGGCACCCAGTACGCGTTCACCGTGGTGGCGGTCAACAGCAAGGGCGCCGGGTCGGCGGCGTCGCCGGTCAGCAACACGGTGGTCCCGTTCGCGGCGCCCGGTCGGCCGCTGCAACTGCGCGCCGGCACGGTCGCCAACCAGCCGGGTGCGGTGACGGTGCAGTGGGCGCCGGCCGAGGCCAACGGCCGGCCGGTGACGAAGTACCTGGTGGACGTCGGCGGGCGGGTCAGCGAGGTGACCGACACCCGCACGACCGTCACCGGGCTGGGCAACGGCCAGAACGTCACGGTGAAGGTGAAGGCGGTCAACGAGGCCAGTCCGGGCCCGGAGGCCACCGCCACCGCCCGCACGGTCGCCGAGCCACGGGTCACCGTGACCGGTTCGTCGTCGACGGCCACCGGGGCGACGGTGACGTTCACCGTGGACGCCGGCGGCGGTCAGGCCACCTGCTCGCTGAGCACGACCGGCGAGCCGGCGAAGGCCGGGGCGTGCTCCAGCATCACGATGACCGGCCTGACCCCGGGCACCAGCTACACGTTCACGGTGACGGCGAGCAACGCCGCCGGCAAGGGCACGGTGACGAGGGCCCAGAAGACTCAGCCGCTGTACGGGATCGCGACCTGCAACAACGGGCCGGACGGTGACCAGCGCACCTACTGCGACCGGGACCGGGATGGTCGCAATGGCAACGAAGTCTTCAAGGTCACCCGGCAGGACAACGACGAACAGGCCGGCTGGGCGAAGCCCGGCAGGCGGTTGCAGGCGTACTGCAAGAAGTCCGGCGAGGACGTCGACTCCTGGATCTACAACAACCAGAAGCGCAGCACCTGGTGGGTGCGGGTCGAGTTCAACGGGAAGAACTACATCCCCTGGGCCTGGCTCAACCTGGAGGGCGGCGACACCATCAACGTCCTGCCCACCTGCTGAACCCTCAGGCGAGGAGCACCACCGACCGTGAACACCCACGAGCCGCTCACCCAGCCGGAGGTGCAGGGTTTCGCCGCCCTCGCCGCCCGGCTGGCCGAGAACGTCAACGCGGTGGTGCTCGGCAAGCCGCAGGTGGTGCGGCTGGCGCTGACCGCGCTCTTCGCCCAGGGTCACGTGCTGCTGGAGGACGTGCCCGGGGTCGGTAAGACCACCCTGGCGCGGGCCATCGCCGCCACCGTGAAGGGTGAGTGGCGGCGCATCCAGTTCACCCCCGACCTGCTCCCCTCGGACGTGTCCGGCGTGACCATCTTCAACCAGGCGACCCGGGACTTCGAGTTCCACCCGGGGCCGGTCTTCGCCAACATCGTCATCGCCGACGAGATCAACCGGGCGTCGCCGAAGACCCAGTCGGCGCTGCTGGAGGTGATGGAGGAACGAACAGTCACCGTGGACGGGGTCCGGCACCCGGTGCCGTCGCCGTTCCTGGTGGTGGCCACCCAGAACCCGGTGGAGATGGACGGCACCTACCGGCTGCCCGAGGCGCAGCTGGACCGGTTCCTGGTGAAGCTCTCCGTCGGCTACCCGGACGAGGCCGTCGAGGTGGAGGTGCTGCGCGGCGCGACGGTGCGCTCCCCCGAGGCGCTCGCCCCGATCACCGACACCGCCACCGTCGGGGAGATGGTCCGGATGGCCCGGCGGGTGCACATCGCCGAGCCGCTCTACGCGTACGCGGTCCGGCTGGCCGCGGCCACCCGCACCCACCCGCAGGTACGCGTCGGGGTCAGCCCCCGGGGCGTGATCGCGTTGACCCGCGCGGCGTGCGCGTACGCGCTCATCGACGGGCGGGGCTGGATCATGCCGGAGGACCTGAAGGCGCTCGCCGAGGCGGTGTTCGCGCACCGGCTGCTGCTCACCCCGGACGCCCAGGTGCGGGGGATGACCCCCGCGGAGGTGCTCCGCCAGGCCGTCGCCTCGGTGCCGGTGCCGCTGCCGTCGGGGCAACCCGCTCCGGTGCAGGGCTGACCGGCAGCAGCGCGATGGGGATCACCGCCCGTGGAGTCGGGCTGCTCGTCGCCGCCGTCCTGCTGCTGGGGGCGGGTTTCCGGTTCGCGTACCCCGAGTTGACGCTGCTCGGCGCGGCGGCCGGCGCGGCCGTCGGCTACGCCGCGCTGGTCGCCGCCTGGCGGCCCCGGCTGACGGTGACCCGCCACGCGGACCCGGACCGGGTGGCGCGCGGAGAACCGGCGAGCATGACCCTGACCGTGCGCAACACCGGCCGGCTGCGCTCGGCGAACCTGCTCGCCGAGGACCGGTGCGGCCAGCGGAGCGTGCCGGTGCCGGTGCTACGCCTGCGACCCGGGCGCGACACCGAGGTCCGCTACGACGTGCCGACCGACCGTCGCGGGGTCGTGCCGGTCGGGCCGCTGCGGGTGACCCGACGCGACCCGCTGGGGTTGGTGGCGCTGGCCCGCCCCTACGGTGCGGCGGTGCCGGTCTGGGTGTACCCCCGCATCCACCCGCTGACGGCGGTGCCGCGCGGCGCGGGGCGCAGCCTCGACGGCCGGGTGGACGGGGTCCCGCACGGGTCGATCACCTTCGACTCGCTACGGGAGTACGTGGTCGGCGACGAGCTGCGGCGGGTGCACTGGCGCACCAGCGCGCGGGTGGGTGAGCTGATGGTCCGGGAGAACGTCGACACCAGCCTGCCGCGCCTGGTCGTCCTGCTGGACAACCGCGCCGCCGCGCACCCGCAGCGCTCCGGTGGGGTCGCGGAGTCGTTCGAGTCGGCCTGTGAGGCGGCGGCGTCGGTCGTCACCGCCGCGCACCGCGCCGACCTGCCGGTGCTGCTGCTGTCGGTCGCCGCCGAAACCGTGACGTCCGACGGCGGGGCCGACGGCCCGCTCGGGCCACTGGACCGGCTCGCCGCCGCCGACCTGTCCGACGACCGCGACGCCGTGCGGGCGGCCACCACCCGGCTGCGGCAGGAACGGCTCGGCGACACGCTGATCTTCCTGACCGGGCCGGGCGGCCGCGACGAGCTGGGCCACGTCGGCGCGCTGCGCGGGGCGTACCCGTCGGTGGTGGTCGGGGTGTTCGGCGCGGCCGAGCCGACGCCACCGGGCACCGCCGGCCTGGTGGTCGTCGACGCCGCCGACGGCGCGCAGTTCGCCGCCGAGTGGGACGGGGTACGCCGGTGGTGAGCCGCGTCGTGCGGGCGCTGCGGGCGGCGGTCCTGCCGCTGGCCCTGATCGGGCTGACGGCGCTCGCCGGGGTGGTGCTCGGCCGGGTGTACGCCGGCGGCCTGCTGACCTGGCTGGTCGCCGGCGCCGCGGCGGGTTCGGTGCTTGTCAGCGTGGCCGCCCGACGGTTGCCGTCCTGGTTGGTGGCGCCGGTGTCGGTCGCCGCGATGGCCGGCTGGACACTGTGGTCGCTGCGGCTGGCCGCCACCCACGCCGAGCTGCCCGGCGGCCTGCTGGACGTCACCGTGGACGCCGCCCGCAACGGCATCCCCCGGCTGCTCACCGCGATGATCCCGGTGCAGCCCACCCCGGACACGGTGCTGGTCCCGGTCGTCGCCGCCTGGCTGGCCGGGCTGACCGGCGCGGAGGTGGCGCTGCGCACCGGCAGGGTGCTGCTGGGGTACCTGCCGGCGGCCGGGCTCTACGCCGCCACCCTCTACGTGGTCGGCCCGAACGCCGAACCGGCGCTCGCCCCGACGGTGGCGTTCGCCGCGATCGCGGCCCTCGGCCTGGCGACCCCCGCCACCGCGTCCGGCGGCGGCGATCCGACCGCCGACCTGACCCCCCGGGTACGCGCGGCGGTGCGGCTGCGGCTGACCGCAAGCGCGGCGCTCGGGGTGGCCCTGGTGATCGGGCTGGTCGCCCTGCTCGGCCCGGTCGTCGCCGGTCAGGTCGACGGCCGGCCGGTGGACCCACGCCGGTACGTGGAACCACCACAGGTGCAGACACTCGACGAGAATCCGCTGATCCGCATCTCCGGCTGGGCGCTGCACCCGGAGCAGAAACTGCTCGAGGTGAGCACGCAACGCGCCGACGCACCGCCTGACGGCGCCGCACCGGAGGCCGACCCGCCGAAGACCGACCCGCCGGCGGCTGACCCGGCGGCGGACAGCACCCGCAGTGTGCGGATCCGGTTGGCGGTGCTCAGCGACTACGACGGGGTGACCTGGCGGGTCGGCGCGACGTACCGCAACGCCGGCCGCATCCTGCCAGCCGCAGACCCGGCCCGCGACAGCACCGTGCAGACGGTCCGGCAGCAGATCAGCGTGGCGGAGCTCAGCGGCCGGCTACTGCCCGCCGTGGCGACACCCCAGCAGGTCAGCGGCGCGCGCGTCGCGTACGACCCGGCGAGCGGGACGCTGATCCGACCGGAAGGGTTGACCCCGGGGCTGCGGTACGCGGTGACCTCCACCGAGGAACGCCCCGACTCCAACCTGCTGCCCACCGCGAACGTACCCGCCGGCGACGAGGTGGCCCGGGTGCTACGGGTCGCGGACGGGGTACCCGACCCGATGCGTCGGCTCGCCACCCAACTCGCCGAGGACAACGGCGCGCCGTACGCGCGGGCGTCGGCGATCGAGCAGTTCCTCGCCGAGCACTACCGGGTGGTGGCGGACGCACCGAGCGGGCACGCGTACCCCAATCTGGGTTTCTTCCTGTTCGGCCCCCGCAACGGCGGCGGGCAGGAGGGCACCTCCGAGCAGTTCGCGGCGGCGTTCGCGGTCCTCGGCCGACTCTCCGGGCTCCCGACGCGGGTGGTGGTGGGCTTCCGGACCAGCGGGCAGGGGCCGGTGCTTGCCGGTGACGCGTACGCCTGGCCGGAGGTGCTCTTCGACGGGCTCGGCTGGGTCGCGTTCGACCCACTGCCCCGCCCGAACGACGAGCCGCGACCCGTGGAGGAGGACTTCCGCCCGACACCGGAGGACCCGCCACCGTCGGAGGCACCGGCACCGACCGCCGAGCCCAGCGCCTCACCGGAGCCGGAGGCCGCCGCCGACGCCTCGCCCGGCACCGACGGAATCTCCACGCCGGTGCTCGTCGCCGGCGGCAGCGGCGGACTGCTACTGGTGGTGGGGGCACTCCTGCTCACCCTGCTGGCGATGCGCCGCTCCCTGACCCGCAGCCGGCTCGTGCGGGGCGACCCCGGCCAGCGCATCGCCGGCGCCTGGCGGGAGGTCACCGACGCGCTCCGGCTGGCCGGCAAACCGATCGGGGACGACCTGGCGGCCACCGAGGTCGCCGGGCACGCCCGCCGTACTCTCGCCGACGCCCGAGCGGGCACCCGCCGCGACGAAACGGCCGCCGGTGCCGCCCGAGCAAGCACCACCAGCGGCGATGAAACTCCCGCCGGTGGCACTGCACCGGCGGACCCGTCCGCCCCGGCCGTTGACGAGCTGGCCACCCTGCTCAACCAGATGGGCTTCGCCCCCGGCGCCGCGACGCCCGACCAGGCGGACCGTGCCGCCGAGGTGGCCACCGCCTACGTGACCACCCTGCGCTCCGCCCGCCCCTGGTGGCGCCGCCTGCTCTGGTCCGTGCACCCCGCACCGCTGCGCCGCGCCCGCCGATGAGCGCGAGCGCACTCCCCCACGCAGGGGAGCGCGTTCCCGTCCGTGCGGGATGAGCCCGCCCCCTGCCCCATTGAAGACTCGAAGGCCGACCGACGACCAGGCTGGAGCGCTGATGAACCCGCACTACGACGGCTTTCTCGCCGACCACTACACCTGGATGTTCGGGATGCCCCACGCAACGCTCGTCGACGAACAGCTCGGTGCGCTGCGCGACGCCGGCGTCGCGGGACCGAACGGCACCGGCCTCGCCGTCGACCTCGGCTGCGGCTCCGGTTTCCAGTCGGTCGCACTGGCCCGAATGGGATACCCGAGCGTCCTGGCCGTCGACAGCAGCGCCAAACTCGTCGCCGAACTGGAACTGCACGCCGGTGAGCACCCGGCGATCCGCGTCGTCCACGACGACCTGAGCGAGGTCGCGGCCAGGCTCCCCGCCAGCACCGTCGAGCTGGCCGTCTGCATGGGCGACACCCTCACCCACCTGCCCGACCGGCAGGCCGTCACCCGACTCTTCGCCGACCTGTACGCCGCCCTCGCGCCGGGCGGACGCCTCGTGCTCAGCTTCCGCGACCTCACCACAATCCTCACCGGGACGGACCGGTTCATCCCGGTACGCGCCGACGCCGACGCGATCCTGACCTGCTTCCTGGAGTACGAGCCCGACGTCGTCACCGTCAACGACCTGCTCCACCAACGCAACGGTCAGCACGACTGGACGCTGTCCGCCAGCTCCTACCGCAAGCTGCGCATCGCCCCGCAGTGGGTCGCCGACCACCTCGGCGAAGCCGGCTTCGCCGAGGTGCGCCAGGCACCCGCACCCCGGCGCATGGCCCTGGTGACCGCCGTACGGGCATCCGTGACAGGCGAGGCCGACGGGTGAGATTCGAGGCGTAACGACTCAGGCGGTCAACCGGCGGATGAGTTTGCGCATGCCGGCCTGCCAGCCGTCCGGGTCCTCGGCGCGGCGGCGCGCGTAGTCGGCGACCTCCGGGTGCGGCAGGATCAGGAAACGCTCCTCGGCCAGCCCCGCGACGGCCGCCGCGGCGACCTGATCCGGGGTGAGCACCGCACCGGACGCGGCGACCACGCGCGCACCCAGGTGCCCCTCGGCGAGCCCGTCAGCGAGCATCGGGGTGTCCACCCCCTGCGGGCAGAGCGCGCTGACCCGGATGCCCCGGTCCCGGTAGGTGATGGCCAACCACTCCGCGAACCCCACCGAGGCGTGCTTCGTCGCCGTGTACGCGGCGTCGCCCACCGCCGTCAGCACACCCGCCGCCGAGCAGGTGTGCAGCAGGTGCCCACCGCCGCGGGCGAGCATCCCGGGCAGCACCGCGCGGGCCGAGTAGACGTGGGCGAGCACGTTGACCCGCCACGCCCGGTCCCATCCAGCGTCGTCGACCTCCACTCCCCCGCCGGTGGTCACCCCCGCGTTGGCGCAGAACAGGTCGACCCGGCCGTACCGCTGCTCGGTGTCGGCGACAAGCGCGCGGACCTGCTCCTCGTCGGTGACGTCGACGGCGCGGGCGTGCGCGACCGGGCCGATGCCCTCGGCCACCGCGCGGGCCGCCTCGGCGTCCAGGTCGGCGACCACCACGGCGGCGGCCCCCTCCGCGGCGAACCGGCGCGACAGCGCCGCGCCGATGCCGCCGGCCCCGCCGGTGACCACGACGATGCGGTCGGTGAGGTTCACGCGGCGACCTCCACCGAGGTGGCGCCCAACCGGGTGATGAGGCCGAGCAGCGCGTCCGCGCCGCCGGCCGTGACCTCGGGGGTGGGCAGCAACGCCATGATCGGCACATCCACCCCGGCGTCGGCGTAACGGCGCACCGCGGCGCGACACCGCTCCGGTGAGCCGTGCAGCACCAGCGCGTCGACCACCTCGTCCGGGACCGCCGCGTTGGCGCCGCGCCGGTCACCAGCGGCCCACGCCGCCCACATGGGCGCGAGCGCCTCGTCGCGGCCGAGCCAGCGGTGGAACTCGGCGTACGCCGGCACGGTGAGGTAGCTGGTGATGAGCCGGCGGCCCAGCGCCCGGGCGTAGGCGGTGTCCTCGGTGGGGCAGACGAAGATCCGGGCGGCGACCTCGAAGCCGGTCCGCCGCTCGCCCAGCTCGGCGAGGGCGCGCGGCACGTCGTCGGCGCCGAGCCAGTTGAGGATGACCCCGTCGGCCTCCGCACCGGCCAGCCGGAGCATCCCCGGGCGCAGCGCGGCCAGCAGGATCGGTGGCGGCACCGCCGGCGGCCGCTCCAGGGTGAACCGGCGGACGGCGAACGTGTCGTAGACCTCGTCGACGGTCTCACCGGCCAGCGCGGCGCGCAGGAAGCGCAGCACGTCGCGGGTGCGGCGGAACGGCTCGTCGAACGGCACCGCGTTCCAGTCCCGGACGAGCACCGGTGAGGACGCGCCGATGCCGAGCGAGAACCGACCCGGCGCGGCCTCGGCAAGTGCGGCCGCGCTCATCGCCAACAGCCCGGGCCCTCGGGTGAAGACCGGCGTGATCGCGGTGCCGAGCCGCAGCCCGGGCTGCCAGGCCGCGGCGAGCGCCAGCGGGGTGAACGCGTCGGCCCCGGCGACCTCGGAGGACCACACGTCGGTGAACCCGGCCCGGTCGAGGGCCGCGTAGGCCGCGTCGTGGTGCGCCAACGCGATCCCGCCCAGCGGCACCGTCATGCCCCATCGATTCGTCACCGATCGATCGTGCCCGTTGACGCGGGCCCCGGGCAAGATCCCCGGGTTGGGCAGAATCGCCGGCTTCCGGCCGTACGGGCCGGCGGGAAGTGCTACCACTTCGAGGTGGACCGCACCGACGGCGCAGGCCGCTGACCATGGGTTCCAGGGCGGCAGGACACCTGGAGCCGGTCCCCGGGGTGGCCACCCCGGGCCGGGCCACCTTCCTGGAACTCTTCTTCGACCTGGTGTACGTCTTCGCGCTCACCCGGATCTCGGCGCGGGCGTTCGAGGACCTGACCGAGGAGTCGGGCCGAACGCACATCTGGGAGGCGGTCACCGGCAGCGGCAAGACACTGCTGTTGCTGCTCGCGCTCTGGGCGGTCTGGCAGGGCACCGCGTGGACGACAAGCCGCTACGACCCCTACCGGGTGCCGCTGCAGACCGTGGTGATCACCGCGTTGGTGTGCAGCATGCTGATGGGGGTCGCGATCCCCCGGGCGTTCACCGAGACCGCGCTGATGTTCGCCGTGGCGTACGTCATCGCGCAGGTGACCCGGCCGGTGATCCTGTCGATCGCGCTGGGCCCGCACCCGTACCGCCGGCTGAAGGTGCGCATGGCGGTGATCTTCGCGGTGAGCGGAGTCCTCTGGATCAGCGGCGCGATGCTGAGCACCAACGCGCAGGTGGCGCTCTGGTCGACGGCGCTGGCGCTGGAGTACCTGGCGGCCCGCTGCGGCTGGCCGGTGCCGGGCCTGGGCCGCTCGACGATCTCCAAGTGGGAGATCGCCGGCGAGCACCTGGCCGAGCGGTACCAGCAGTTCTTCCTCGTCGCGCTGGGCGAGACGATCCTGGTGGCCGGTTTCGCGTACAGCAAGGGCCCGTACGAGGCGGGGCACGCGTGGGCGTTCGCGCTGGCACTTGCCACTTCGATCATGCTGTGGCGGATCTACGTGCAGCGGGCCGGGAGGATCCTGGGCGAGGCGGTGACGAAGGCACGGCACCCCGCCACCATCGGCCGATCCGCCGCCGACACCCACCTGGTGATGGTGATCGGTCTCGCCTCCACCGCGATCGGATACGAGCTGATCATCGAGGATCCGCTGGAGCGCATCCCCGGGCCGTGGCTGGTCATGGTGCTCGGCGGTCCGATCCTGTTCCTGGCCGGGCGGGCCCGCCTGGAGTACGAGGTGTTCGCCCGGGTCTCCCCGTCCCGGTGGATCGCCCTGCTGGTGCTGCTGGCGTCGGCCGTACCGCTGCGGCACCTGCCCGGGGTCGCCGCGACCGCGGTCGGAGCGGTGGTGCTGGCCGCGGTCGCGGTGATCGACGCCCGCCGGGCCCGTGGCGCCCCACCGGAGGCCGCCGCGCCACCGTTCTGAGCCCCGCGTACCCGCGTCACTGCGGCGCGGAGGGCTAATCTCGGCCGGTGACCTTCTCCCTCGTCGCCCGCTCCGCCGACGGCCGCCTGCACGGCGTCGCCGTCGCCAGCAAGTTCCTCGCCGCCGGGGCGTTGGTGCCGGCCGCCGCCGCCGAGGTCGGTGCGCTGGCCACCCAGGCCCACGTCAACCTCGCCTACCGCCCGCAGGGCCTCACCCTGCTGCGCACCGGGGTGGCCCCCGCCGACGTGGTGGCCGGGCTGATCGCCGCCGACCCCGAACGGGAGCACCGCCAACTCGGCGTCGTGGGGGCCAGCGGTGCCGGTGCCACCTGGACCGGGCCGGCGTGCCACCCGTGGGCCGGCGGGCGGACCGGCGACGGGTGGGCCGCACAGGGCAACATCCTCACCGGGCCGGAGGTCGTCGACGCCCTCGGCGCGGCCTGGCAGGCGGGAGCGGCACTGCCGTTCGCCGAGCGGCTCGTCGCCGCGCTGCGGGCCGGCGACGAGGCCGGCGGCGACCGGCGGGGCCGGCAGAGCGCCGGCCTGCTGGTGGTCGAGCGCGGCGGCGGGTACGGCGGCACCAGCGACGTGGTGGTGGACCTGCGCGTGGACGACCACCCGGACCCGGTCGCCGAGCTGGGCCGGCTGCTCACGGTGCACACCATGCTGTTCGGCCGGCCCGACCCGGCCACCCTGCTCGACCTGACCGGCACGGTCGCCGACGAGGTGGCGGCGTTGCTCACCGCGCTCGGCCATCCCGTGCACGCCGACGGCACCGAAGCGGCCCTGATCTCCTGGGCCGGTCTGGAGAACCTGGAGGAGCGGCTGGTGCCGGGGCGCATCGACCCGGTGGTGCTCACCCACCTGCGCGGTGTCGCCCCGCACGTCCCCGCCCCGCGCGCCGCGAGCTGACCCGGCGGGCAGCCCGGGTCAGCGGCCGAAGGAGAGCCACCGGAAGCCCGCGGCGTCGACCACGGTCCGCTCCGGGGCGGTCAACGCCACCCGGCCGGTGACCTTGCGGATCAGGGTCAGCCGGTCCCAGCCCAACCCGGCCGGCGCCGGCTGCCCGTCGGTGAGCAGGTCGCCGACGACCACCGCCGCCGCCGCGGTGAGCCACGCGGGTCGGCCCAGCGCGGCGGCCAGATCCAACCCGTGCACACCGACCTCGACGACCCGGGTCCGCAGGAACTCGCCGAGGAGCATCGCGTCGCCGTGCCGCGTTCGCACCACCCGGTCCGGCGGCGCGGCGGCGACCGCCGCCTCGGTGGCCCGCCAGGCCCGGTCGAACTCGGTCGCCAGCGCCGCCCGGCTCACCCGCAGCGCCTCCCGCTGCCCGCCGGCGATCCGGTCGGCGTCGACCTCGGCGGTGAACTTCGCGGCGCCGAAGTAGCCGGCGGCGTCCACCTCGGCGCGGGGCGGGGCCGGCGCGGCGAGCATGCCGGCCAGCCGGCCGACCCCGGTGCGGACGTGCGCGATCAGGTCCCGAACAGTCCACGGAGGGCAGTCGGTGGGTCGGCCGAGATCATCGTCGGTCAGCTCGGACAGGACCCCGCTGAGCCGCTCGCACTCGGCCGAGAACGCCGCCCGGACCGGCTCCACCGGACGACTCAGCCCTTGACCCGGGGCACCAGCCGGTGCACCACCGTGAGCGCCAACGCCATCACCACGGCCATCGCGCCGGCGATCCCGGCGGCGCTTCCCGCATACCCGACGAACAGCGGCCGGCGGGCCAACTCCTCCGGCCCGGTGTCGCGCAGGTCGAGCAGCCAGGCCAGGGAGAACCCGCAGGCGACCAGGGCGAGCACACCGCCGAGCCCGAGCACCAGCGCCGCGACCCGGTGGGCGTCACCCCTGGCGATCTCGGCCTGCTCCCGCTGGGTGACCAACAGGAGCAGCCCGGCCAACGCCGCCCACACACCCACCACGAGGTACGCGGCGGCCGCGTCGCTGGGCCGGTGCCAACCGGCGGAGAGGGTGGCGACCCCGGCCGCCGCGGCGTAGCCGGCACCGATGAAGGCACCGGCGGCCCGCACCTTGCGCGGCAGCACGAGCATCAACGCGACCGCCACCGAGGCGGCCACCGTGGCGTGCCCGCTCGGCAGGCTGTTGCCCACCGCGGCGCGTTCCGGGTCGACGCCGTAGTCGGGCCGGTTCAGCCCGTACTTGAGCAGCTGGGTCGTCACGTTCGCGCCGGCGATCAGCAGAGTCGCGGTGATCGCCAGGGCGATCCGCCCCCGCATCAACGCGATGAACCCGATCGTCGCGGTCGCGGCCAGCAGCGAGACCACCGACATCGCGTTGAGGATCCGGTCGACCGGACCATCGATGGTGTCCTGCCCGATCCGGTTACCGGTGAGGGCGACCGTGTCCACCCACTGACCGACCTCGGAGTGCACGGCCACCCGCCACACGGCAAGGAAGGCAGCCGCCTGGACGAGGGCCAGTACGACCAACCAGACCGCGGTCCAACCCCGTGCCGTCGCGCGCATCCGCACACCGTAGCGGCAGGTGTCGGCGCTTCGATCGGTGGCCCGCCGCCAATCGCCGGTTAGGTTGTGCCGGAGGCGAGGAGGCGGTGGTGAGCGGAGCACCGGAGCGCGACAGCGGCCCGGCCGAGCCCGGTCCGGAGCGACGGACGGGTGACGGTCCGGGGCAGGCGGAGCCGGCGCGGACCAGCGCCGACACCGATCCGGCAGGGCCGGCGCGGGCCGAGTCGTTGACGGACCTGCTGGGCGGGCGACGCGGTGCCATCGACGCCACCCTGCCGCCGTTGGCGTTCGCGGTGGGCTGGCTGCTGGGCGGCGAGTCGCTGTGGGGCGGGGTCGGCGCGGCGGTGGCCGTGGGCGCGGCGGTGGCCGGCGTACGGCTGCGCCGCGGCGACCGGCCGCGCTCGGTGCTGATCGGGCTGCTCGCCGTCTGCGTCGCGGCGTTGATCGCGGTGCGCACCGGGCGGGCCGAGAACTTCTTTCTGATCCAGGTGCTGTCCAACGCCGCCAGCGCTCTGGCGTGGACGGTCAGCATCGTGGTGCGCTGGCCGCTGCTCGGTGTGCTGGTCGGCGCGGTGCTGGGCCAGCGTGCCCGGTGGCGGCGCGACCCGGCGCTGCTGCGTGGGTACGGCCGGGCCAGTTGGGTGTGGACGGCGACCTACCTGCTGCGGGTGGCCGTGTTCGTGCCGCTCTACCTGAGTGGGCAGGTGCTCGCGCTGGTGGTGGCCCGGGTGGCGCTGACCTGGCCACTGGTCGCCGCGGCGCTGGCGCTGAGCTGGGTGGTGCTGCGGCGGTCGCTGCCGGCCGGGCACCCGGGGCTGCGTCACCCGGTCGCGCCGCCCCGCTGACCGGATGGGGCACGGCCACGGTCGGGGCAAAAAAGTGGAGAGGCCGCCACGGGGGGAGCGGCCTCTCCGGTGACGTACGTTACTCCGTCACAGTCCTCGGTGTGATCCCGCGACGGCCTGAATTTCTGGGCTTTTTCGCGGCTAGCTTCAGTCCGGGCGGTGGGGTGGGCCGACCGATCCGCTGCGTCGGCCAGATGGCCGGCCCACCCCGGCCTGACCGTGGGTGTCAGGCCGTCCGCCGGCCCCGGTCCGTCGTTCCCCGGACCGGGCCGGATCCCGGGGTGGGCGGTCCACGCCACCCACCCCGGGTCGTCTCAGCCGTTCGGGAACAGGCTGCCGTAGTCGGCGTACGCCATCGCGACGTCCGCCTGAGCCCAGAACCGGTGGTAGTTGAACTCGGGTTCCGGACCGCCGTTCAGGTACGCCTGCACCTTGGGCCAGTCCGGGTCGTTCTTGTAGAAGGACCGGATGTCGAGGAAGCTCTTGCCGGCGGCGATGGCGTCACCGTTCGGCATCTTCCCGGTCCAGCCGGACGGGACGTAGAGGCCCTGCCCGGTGGACGCGTTGTAGACGTCGTCGAAGCGCCGGTAGTCGCCACGCTTCTCGGTGGTGGAGACACCCTTGGCGTCGCTCGCGGCCGACAGCGCGTCGAGCAGACCCTTCGCGGTGGTCTTCGCCGCCGCGTTGCCCGACTTGGCGGCGTAGGCGATCAGGATCCGGGCGTAGGCGGCGGTGACGCCGACGTCCTGACCCTTGGTGATCACCTCGACGTGCAGGTTGGTGTTGGGCTGCGGGTTGGACGGGTTCCAGGTGGTCGGCTGACCGGTCCACGCCATGTCCGACGGGATCGACCAGTTGGTGCCGAGCGTGGTGTTGGCGATCGCCCACGGCACCCACTTGTCCAGCAGCGCCTTGGCCTTCGCGTTGCCGGTCTGCAGGTACAGCTCGGCGATGCGCTGCATCGACCAGGCCTGCATGCCGAACCACTGGTTCGACGGCGGGTCGTTGTAGACCGGGTCGACGTCGTAGAACATGCCGTAGAAGGTGCTGGTGCCCGACGGCGGCTGTGCGTAGCTGCCGTCCCAGCTGTTGGTGGCACCGCCGGCGATGCCGCCCTCGGCGGACTGCAGCCAGGTGTAGAACTCCAGCTGCCGCTCGAAGCTCTTGGTCCAGTCGCTGGCCGCGGTCGGCGACTTCGGCGCCAGCTCCGGGGTGTTGGTCAGCGCCCAGGCCGCGAACGGGTTCTGGTAGCCGAAGTGGTTGTGGCTGGAGCCGATCCGCCAGGACCAGTTCTGGCTGGTGTCGTACGCGCCACCCCAGGCGTAGTACCAGGACAGCAGGTAGTGCGCCGAATCCCGGCCGCTGCCGGCGGGGCAGGTGCTCGCCCCGACGCAGTTGCCGATCTTCTTGAAGTACTTGTCGAACATCGCGTACCGCAGGTAGTCGCCCATCTTGGCGGCCTTGGTGATGGTCGCCGCGACGTCGGCCTGCTTGTTCTGCGCCTTGGCCCAGGTCAGCGCCCAGTACGCGGCCTGCACGGCGCGGGCGTCGGCGTCCGGGGCGTTGGTGTACTTCCACTGCTTGGCGGGGGCGCCGGTGTCCTTGACGAACAGGTCGAGGTAGCCGTACTGACCGCCGTGCTTGAAGGTGTCGCAGGAGGGCTGCGGGATGGTCTCCCACACCGACTCCTGGGTGCCCCGCTGGAAGGTGTTGATGTAGGCGGGCTTGGTGGTGCCGTCACCGCAGCGGCCGAAGCCGTAGGTGTTGTCGACGTCCATCAGCCAGTGCATGCCGTAGATGTCGCCGGTGCCGTAGGTGGACTGCAGCTCCGAGCGGAGCGGGTCCTGCCCGACGGGGACGTTCGGGTTCAGCGCCGAGGGGTACTGGCTGGGCAGGTTGTACTCCGCCGCGTACTGCGGGGTGCCCGCCGAGCCGGAGGTCGGCTGGTCGGCGTGCGTCGGGATGATGTACTTCTCCATCACCGTCCAGGCGTTGTTGAACGGGGCCCAGTTCTGGGTGACCCGCCCGTAGTTCGCCTCCAGCCAGAGCCAGAAGCTGAACGCCTCGGAGGTGGTCTCGTGACCGTGGTCGGGTGCTTCCACGATCAGCGTCTCCACCGAGTGGTACGGCACGCCCTCGGGGCTGAAGTAGCCCGAGTTCTTGATCTTGCCGTACTGCTCGAGGAACTTCGCGATGTAGGTGTTGTCGCCGCCCGGGGTGTCGTTGTCGATCTCGGTGGCGGTGACCGCGAGCGAGGCGAGACCCGTGGCGGAGGCGGTGATGGTGGCGGCACCACCGGCGGTGTCGGCGTCCTCGGCCGCGGCGACCGTGACGGTGACCCCGGTGTTCCAGTTGCTCGAGGTCAGCGTGGCGCTTGTCGGCGAGACCGTGATGTCGGAGTCGCCGGTGCGGGTGAGGGTGACCGGCACGCTCGCCGTCGGCGCGGCGCTGAGCTTGAGGTTGAAGGTGGCGGTGCCACCCTCGGCGACACTCACCGCGGACGGGGTGGCCACGAGCGTCGGGCCGGTGGCGGCGCCGACGGTGAACGCCTTCTCGTCGACCCCGATGCCGTTGGCGTTGTCGTACGCCTTGGCCTGCACGGTGTAGCTGCCGGCCGGCAGGTCCTCCTGCGTGTAGGCGTACGGCGCGCTGGTGTCGGTGTTGATCAGCAGGCCGTTGCGGTAGAACTCGACCTTGCTGATCGTCCCGTCCGGGTCACTGGCGGTGGCGGTCAGCGGCACGTCGGCCGGCGCGGTGAACGGCCCGCTCGGCAGGCCCAGCGAGACCGTGGGCGGCTGGTTGGCCGGGGTGCCGTTGCAGGGCGTGCCGTTCAGGGTGAACGCGGCGGGCTTCGGGTTGCTCCCGGTGTGGGCGCCGTTGAAGCCGATGGTGGTGGATCCCCCGGTGCCGATGGTGCCGTTGTACGACTCGTTGGTCGCGGTGACCTCGCTGCCGGACTGGCTGAACCGGGCCGACCAACCCTGCGTGACCCGCTGGCCGCTGTTCGGGAAGGTCCACTTGAGCGTCCAGTTGGTGATCGGGTCGCCCAGGTTCTTGATGGTCACGTTTGCGGTGAAGCCGGTGTTCCAGTCGTTCGTCGCGTAGACCACGTCGCAGGCGGGCGCGGCCTGTGCGGCGCCGGCGGGCAGGGTCACCCCGCCGACGGCGAGCACGGCGGCGGCGACTATCGCCACTCGACGGCGTCGTGCCAGTTGTCTCATGTGCGCGGTGTCTCCTCGGGCCAGGCCGGGATGGTCCCGGCGGGGGCGCCTGCCCGCGAGGGTGGTGGTCCGCGGGGATGTCGAGGCGCCGGGAAGGTGGTCTCCCCCGGGCCCGGCCGGGGTACGGCGGTGCAGCCCGCACGGGAGGGGGTCCCGTCGGCCGATCGGGTGACCGTGACCGGAGCTGGTGCTGCCGGCTGCCCTCGGTGGACCCGCACTCACGCGGTGTGGCTCGTGCCGCGTCGAATCGACAGTGTGCCATGGAAGCGCTCCCACAACAAGCGCACGGAGCGCCGGATCAGCTCCTTGTTTCGATCTCGTTTTGGGGCTTTCACAAAGGCGTGACGGGCGTTACAGTCGCAACATCGGTCGATGGGAGCGCTTCCATCGACAAGGTTCCAACAAGAAGATCGCTGGGGTCGTCTCTGACGAGCCCAGGGACCAGACCGAGGGCCGACGACGGGCCAGCCCGGACGCCGTCGTCAGCCATCGTCCCGCCACTGGGAGGGAGGTGGAACCAGAGCCACTCGCGTGGCCCGGCTCCCGCGCGACACGCACGGCAGGACCCAAATCTCGCCCGTGTGTGTGCAGTTACGGTGGGGACGGGGGTTGCCCTCCCCCGTCCCCACACTAAACCCCCGTACACGATAGGAAAAGAGGCCGACGGGACAGGCGCGCTGCGCCGCCCGGACGGCCTCGTTCGCTGCTCGGGGCCACACCCGCCTCTCACCCGCCAGCGCCGGCCGTTCTGACGGCCGGCTGACCGGCTGGCAGCGCCTGCCCTATCATGGGAGCGCTCCCGAATCCTTCGGCGGTGGTCCCGTATCCATGAGGAGAATCCATGTCGATACCTACTGGGCCCGCCGGCCCGCTGCGCTTCCCGGACAACTTCGGCTGGGGCGCGGCCACCTCCGCCTACCAGATCGAGGGCGCCACCAAGGAGGACGGGCGCGGCGAGTCGGTCTGGGACACCTTCAGCCGCGTCCCGGGGCGCACCCGCAACGGCGACACCGGCGACGTGGCCATCGACCACTACCACCGCTACGCCGAGGACCTCGACCTCATGCGTGACCTCGGGTTGCGCAGCTACCGCTTCTCCATCTCCTGGCCCCGGATCCAGCCCGACGGCACCGGCACGCCCAACCAACGCGGCCTCGACTTCTACCGCCGCCTCCTCGACGGCCTGCACGAGCGCGGGATCACCCCGATGGCCACCCTGTTCCACTGGGACCTCCCCCAGGCCCTACAGGACGCCGGCGGTTGGGAGTCACGCGACACCGCCCACCGCTTCGCCGACTACGCCGACGTGGTCTTCCGCGCCCTCGGCGACCGGGTGCCGGCCTGGCTCACCATCAACGAGCCCAAGACCGTCGTGCAGAACGGCTACCTCACCGGCCACCACGCCCCCGGCCGACAGGACCCCGACGCCGCCTACCTGGTCGCCCACCACCTGCAACTCGCCCACGGGCTCGCCGTCGGCGCACTACGGGCCACCGGCAGCGACAGCCGGATCGGCCCCGCGTTCAACCTGCACCCCTGCTACCCCGCCGACGACTCTCCGCAGGCCGCCGCGGCCGCCCACCTCTACGACGGCTACGAGAACCGCCTCTACCTCGACTCCGCGCTGCGGGGCAGCTACCCGGAGGACCTGCTGGCCGACCTCGGCCCGCACAGCCGGATGGCCCAGGGCATCCGCGACGGCGACCTGAAGATCATCTCCGCGCCGATCGACCTGCTGGCCGTGCAGTACTACACCCCGATCTACGTCACCGGCGACGGCGGCACCGCACACCGTTGGGCGACCTCCGAGGCCGAATGGCAGCAGATCTACCCCGAGGGGATGTACGACCTCCTGACCCGGGTCACCCGCGACTACGGCCCGATCCCGCTCACCATCACCGAGAACGGACTACCCACTCCGGACACCCTGGGCGCGGACGACACCGTCCAGGACAGCGGTCGCATCAGTTTCCTGCGCGACCACCTCACCGCCGCGCACCGGGCCATCGCCGACGGGGTGCCGCTGGAGAGCTTCCACGTCTGGTCACTGCTCGACAACTTCGAGTGGGACCAGGGCTACGACCAGCGCTGGGGCCTCGTCTACGTCGACTACGCCACCCAGCGGCGGGTGCTCAAGAACTCCGCCATCTGGTACCGGTCCGTCATCGCCGACGGCGGCTTCTGACCGCGCCGCCACCCGGACGGCCGGGCCCGGACGGCTCGGCTCGGGTGAGCCGGTGACCGTCCGGGCCTTGGCCGGCGCACTCAGCGGGGCAGCGCCTGCTGCAACTCCGCCCGCAGGGCCGGGGTGAGCATCTCCCCGGCCTGCTTCGCCAACCGGGCCATCTCGTAGCCCACCACGCCGATGTCCGCGTCACCGGCGGCCAGCGTGGCCAGAATCGACCCGTCGCGGATCTGCATCACCAGGAAGTAGCCGCGGCCCATCTCGACCACCGTCTGCTTGACGACATCGCCGTCGAACATCTGCGCCGCGCCCGCGGTGATACTCATCAGCCCGGAGGTCACCGCGGCGAGCTTGTCCGCGTTGTCACGGGGCAGGTGGTCGGAGATCGCCACCAGCAGCCCGTCGGAGGAGACCACCACCGCGTGCGCCACACCCGGCACCCGCTCCGCGAACGCGCTCACCAGCCAGCTCAGGTCACGCGCCTCCTGGCTCAACGTCGTCACTGTCGTCGTCCCCCTTCGTCGTGCCCCCCGGACGGTGGCACGGGTATCTCGGTGGTGTCCTCAGCCTCGGCGCGCCGTACCCCGCTGTAGAGCCGCGAGAGCATGCCGCCGACCGCCTCCGGGTCCGGGTCGGTGCGGGTCGGTGCCGTCATCGGTTGTGCCGAACGGGTGACCGCGCTCAACTGCGCCATGGGCACCCGCACCGGCAACCCCCGCTCATTGGTGCCAGCCGTCACCGGGATGCTCGGCGGCGCCGCCGGGGCGGGGACCACCGGCGCGCTCGGGCCCTGCCGCGAATACCAGCCCCCACCGGCACCACGAGCGGCGGGCGGGGTCAGCACGTCCTCGGCGCGCACCGGCACCGGGCGACCCTGACGCGGCACACCGACGCCCGGCGGCCGGCCGGCCACCGGCAGATCCCGCACCACGCCGGCCGGCACCGGGGCAGCGGACTGCCGCAGCGCCCCCGACGGCGGCGCCACCCCCCGCGCCGCGCTGGCCGCAAGCATCCGCGCCGACGGGGGCGCGTCCAGCTCCACGGTGCCCGCCGGAGCCAGCAACTCCGCGGGCAGGGAGAGCCGGGCGACCAGACCGTCCTCGCCGCCGGCCAACCACACCCGTACGCCCAACCGGGCCGCCAGGTGGCTGACCACGAAGAGCCCCATCCGCTCCACCGCCGCGACGTCCGCGGCCGGCGGACTGGCAAGCACCTCGTTCGCCTGGACCAGCGCGGCCGGGCTCATGCCCAGACCACGGTCGACGATCTCGATCAGCGGAGCCTCCGCCTCGACCCGGGCGGTCACCACCACCACGGTGTCCGGGCGGGAGAAGGCGGTGGCGTTCTCCAACAGCTCGGCCAGCAGGTGCACCAACTCACCCACGGCGTGCCCGACCACGTACACGTCGGCCAACGACTCGTTGCGGACCCGCTGGTACTGCTCGATCTCGGCGGCGGCGGCCAACAGCACCGCACCGAGGCCGACCGGCCGGTTCCACCGGCGGGTGGAGTCGGTGCCGGCGAGCACCAGCAGACTCTCGTCGTTACGGCGCATCCGGGCGGCCAGGTGGTCGAGCTTGAACAGGTTCTCCAACTGGTCCGGGTCGCTCTCCTCGCGCTCCAGCTCGTCAAGCAGCTCCAACTGACGCTCCACCAGCACCTGGCTGCGCCGGGCCAGGTTGACGAACATCGCGTTGACGTTGCGCCGCATGAGCGCCTGCTCGACGGCGACCGTCACCGCGCTGCGGTGCACCGCCACGAACGCCTCGGCCAACTCACCGATCTCGTCGAGCGAGCGGACCACCGCCGGCGCGACCTCGATCCGGGGCACACCACCGGTCACGGTCTTCAGGCGGTCCAGCGCGTCCGGCAACTCGACCTGGGCGATCCGCAGCGCCTGGCTGCGCAGCCTCCGCAACGACCGGGCCACCGACCGCCCGATCAGCAACGAGATCAGCAGCGCGGCCAGCAGGACCGTGACGACCCCACCGACGACCAGCAGCGTCGTCCGCAGCTGATCATCGCTGGCCTCCTCGGCCTGCCGCACGGCGTCGTCGAGCACGCCCGCCTCCAGCTGGCGCAGCAACTCCTGACGCTGCTGGCTGGCCGACCACCACTGCTCCGACGGCAGCACCTGCGGCGACGCGCCACCAGAGGACAGGCTGCGCTCCTCCAACCCGGTGGCGACCAGGAACATCGGCGACACCGAGGTCTCGTCGTAGCGTTGGATCTGCTCGCTCGTCGCGGCCACCCGGAACGCGCCGAGCGCGGTCAACTGCTGACCACGCAGGTCGGCGAGGACCACCCGGTCCTCGGTGCCGTACCCACCGGCCCGGGAGGCGGCGTAGAGCTGGGCCCGCACCCGGGAGGACAGCTCCTTGACCCGGGCGAGCTGGACGTAGCGCAGCACCGCGTCGTTCAACGCCGGCTGGTTCTGACCCGGCTTCGGCTCCGCGAGCAGATCCAGCAACGACCCGACGGCCCGGTTGTAGTTGCCCAGGATGGTCTCGTTGCTGAGCACCGCCGGCGGAATCGCCGAGCGGATGTCGACCACCTGGTCGTACGTCTCCAACGCCTCGGAGAAGGCGACCCGCCAGGACGCGTCCGCGTCCGCCAACGGCTCGGCGGCCCGGCTCAGGTCCACGATGGCCTTGTCCGTGGCCGCCTGCAACGGCTTCAGGTCGTTCGCGGTGGCCTGCCGGTCACCACCCCTACGCAGCTGGGCCAGCTCCCCCGCCGAGCGGTCCCGCTCCTGCTGGAGCTGGTGCACCGCCGCGGTGATCTGCCGGCCGATGCCGACCTGACTGGAGAAGTCGTTCAACGCGGTCGTCCGCCCCACCAGGGTGCTGGTCTGCACCCCGGCGAGCAGGAGGAACGCCATCGACGGCACCAGCAGCACGGTGGCCAGCTTCGTGCTCATCCGCCAGTCGCGCAGCCGGAACGGCGAGCGCCGTCGATGCGGAACGACTCGGACATCGAAGCGGCGTCGGCGATGGTTCGACACCGCGCCGTTCGCCGGGTCGGGACCTGCCGCCACCCTGCCTCCTCCGTCCTACCGCGTCCACCGCGGTCGGGGGAGCGCAGTCCATCCAACCAGGCTCGGTACCGCTGTCAACGGCCCGGGCGAGGCTGAGGTTCAGGAAGGATACTGCGGGTGGGAACGTCCTGCCGTGGTCGGTAAAACAAGCTCGTCCGTCCGGCCGATGTCGGCGAGGTCGATCGCGTCACCGAAGCGTCCCAACGCCACCAACGCGGCCCCGGTGGCGCCGATTTCCGGGTTGCGCTGATGCGACACCGGCCGCGGTGCGAGCGCGGTGGCGAAGGCCTGCCGCCACCACACCGAAGCGGCCACCGCCCCACCGCCCAGCACCACACCGACCGGTTTGTCGATCGTGGACTCCAACACCCCGAGATCCTCGGCCACCAGGTCACACAACCCCTGCATCAGCCCGGCCAGGATGTCGACCGCGGTGGTGCTGAAGCTGAGGCCGCGCACCTCGCCGCTGCCCGCCGGCACCAGCCCGGGCGCCCGGTCGCCGCCGAAGCGGGGGTCCGCCGGCCGGCCACCGCCCGCCGGCACCAGCGCCAACGCCGCGTCCAGCTCGGCACCCCCGGGCAACCGCAGCTCCCGGTTTGCCCAGGCGAACAGGTTGCCCCCGTTGGCGTACGCGGCCCCGGTCACCACGTGGTCGTGGTCGACCCGGTACCGCCACAACCGCTCGGGCAGGCGGGGCATCGGTTCGCCCGCCGGGATCCGCTGCATCAGCCGTACGGCCGCGGAGGTGCCCACGGTGACGGCGGCCCGGCTCGGGTCGACGCAGCCCGAGCCGACGTTCGACGCCCCACCGTCGCCGACCGGCGGTGACCACCGGGCCTGCGCCAACTGCGGCCACCGACGGGCCAGGTCGACCCGCAGCCGACCGTGCCAGTTCAGCTCACCGAGGGTCGGCAGCTCCTCCGCCCGCACCTCGGCAAGCGTCAGCGCCTCCTCGTCCCACCGCAGCGTGCGCAGGTCCAACAGGCCGGTCCCGGACGCCTGGGAGATCGACATGGGCGCGGCGTCGAGCAACTCGCCGAGCACGTACTCGGGCAGACCCACGAACCTCGCGATCGGCGTGCCGGACTGCTCCCGCAACCACGGCAACCGCATCGACCAGTACGAACGGTGCCACCAGCAGCCGGTGCGCTGGTGGAAGCCGTCCGGGTCGGACGGCCCGGAGGTGCCGCCGACCGGGACGGGCCGGGTGTCCAGCCAGGTGACCACCGGGCCCAGGGGTGCGCCGTCACGGTCCAGGGGAAGCACCGAGTGCCACTGCGCGGAGACCGCCACCAGACCGACGTCGTGCAGGTGCCCCGCCTCGGCCAGCTCGTCCAGGCACTCGACAAGACTCGCCAGGTAGTCCCGACCCGACAGCGTGCCGGTGCCGTCGTCGCCCATGACGAGGTCGACCTTGCGACGGGCCAGGGCGCCGGGCAGCGGCTGGGTGTCCGCGTCCAGCACCAGCCCGCGTACCGAGGAGGTGCCCAGGTCGAGCGCGAGAATGTTCATCGCCGGTCAAGTTACCCCGTGCCAGGCGGGCGACGGGCGCGTAGGGTGGATCACATGCTCGCGCACCTGACCAGTTGGTGGCCCGCCGACCCGGCGGCCATCCCCCGCGCGTAGCTCCATCCACGCGGCCGCCATCGAGGCGGTCGCCGGATCTCCCGGTCGCAGGGCCGCCCGACGGCGGCACCGAGCCCGACGGAGACTCCGATGACCCACCTGACCGATCTGCTCGCCGCCGTCGCCGACGGCGACGACCCCGGCCCCTTCGCGCTGCTGCGCCGCGACGGCGGCGACGACCTGGAC
The DNA here is from genome assembly GCF_053605225.1 of Micromonospora sp. NPDC003944. Classification (NCBI taxonomy): domain Bacteria; kingdom Bacillati; phylum Actinomycetota; class Actinomycetes; order Micromonosporales; family Micromonosporaceae; genus Micromonospora; species Micromonospora sp. NPDC003944. Next base: position 33,799 of record NZ_JBSGIV010000026.1, on the reverse strand, counting down.
CTGTTCACCGGCCCGGTCGAAACCGTCGAGGCGCTCACCGACCTGCCGCTGCCACCCGGCCCGCCCGGTGCACGGACGCTGGCCCTGGTGCCGTACCGGCAGATCACCGAGCGCGGCTTCGCGTGCGTCGACGACGGCGCCCCGCTGGAGTTCCTCCAGGTCCGCGAGCACCAGCGCATCCCGCTTGCCGACGTCCTCGCCGCGCTGCCCGACGAACCGGTGCACACCGTCGACGTCGGCTTCGACGTCAGCGACGAGGAGTACGCGCGGACCGTGCAGCGGGTGCTGTCCGACGAGATCGGCCGCGGCGAGGGCGCGAACTTCGTCATCCACCGCTCCCTGCACGCCCGCGTGCAGGGCTCACCGCTGCGGGCCGCGCTCGCCGCGCTGCGCCGGCTGCTTGTCGCCGAGCGCGGCGCGTACTGGACGTTCGTGGTGCACACCGGCACCCGGACGCTTGTCGGCGCGAGCCCGGAGCGGCACGTCAGCGTCGACGACGGACTGGTGCTGATGAACCCGATCAGCGGCACCTTCCGCTGCCCCGGCGGCGTCGCGGACCGGGCGGCCCTGCTGCGCTTCCTCGCCGACCCGAAGGAGATCGAAGAGCTGTACATGGTGCTCGACGAGGAGCTGAAGATGATGGCCACCGTCGCCGAGCACGGCGGCCAGGTGATCGGGCCGTACCTCAAGGAGATGTCGCACCTGGCGCACACCGAGTACCTGCTCGCCGGGCGGGGCACCCGCGACGCCCGGGAGGTGCTGCGCGAGACCATGTTCGCCCCCACCGTGACGGGCAGCCCGATCGAGAACGCCTGCCGGGTGATCGCCCGCCACGAGCGCCGGGGCCGGGGCTACTACGGGGGCGTCCTGGCGCTGCTCGGCCACGACGAGGCCGGAAGGCAGACGCTCGACGCCCCGATCCTGATCCGGACCGCCGAGATCTCCCCCACCGGCCACCTGCGGGTGCCGGTCGGCGCGACCCTGGTCCGGCACTCCACGACGGCTGGCGAGGTGGCCGAGACCCACGCCAAGGCCGCCGGTGTGCTGGCCGCGCTCGGCCTCGCGCCCGCGGCGTCCGTCGGCGGCCGCGGGCCGGTCGCACCGCTGACCGACGACCCGGCGGTACGCGACGCGCTGGCCGCGCGCAACGCCCCGCTGGCCCGGTTCTGGCTCGACCAGCGCTCACCGGACGCGCCCGGACTCCCCGGGCTGGTCGGCCGCCGGGTGCTGATCGTGGACGCCGAGGACACCTTCACCGGCATGCTCGCGCACCAACTGGGCGCGCTGGGCCTCGCGGTGACCACCCGACCGTGGCACGCGAGCGGCCCGGTCGACGACTACGACCTGGTGGTGGCCGGCCCCGGGCCCGGCGACCCCCGCCACCTGGACGAGCCGAAGATGGTGGCACTGCGCACGCTGCTGACCGGGCTGCTGGCGACCGGGCGCCCCACCCTCGCGGTCTGCCTCGGCCACCAGGTGCTGGCTGGGCTGCTCGGGCTGACCCTGCACCGCCGGGAGGCGCCCTATCAGGGGCTGCAACGGGAGGTGCCGATGTTCGGCCGAACCCGCCGGGTCGGGTTTTACTCGACGTTCACCGCCCGCGCCGACACCGACCGGCTGGCCACCCCGTACGGGCCGGTGGAGCTGGCCCGGGACCCGGACGACGCCTCCGTGCACGCCCTGCGGGGGCGCGGCTTCGCCGGGGTGCAGTTCCACGCGGAGTCGGTGCTCAGCCCCGACGGCCTCGCCGTACTCAGCGAACTGGTGACCGACCTGCTGCCCGCCAGCCGCACGGATGAGCTGTCCACCACACGCCCAGGCGCATAGTCGCCCCGGCCCGGGGGTAGGGCTGGATCGACCGGTGGTGTGGACGGGCCGAGAGCCCCCGCCCGCGCCACCGGTCACCCTCGTCCGGTCGGTCGCCCACCCGGGTCAGCCGGCCATCCCGGCCTTCAGCGCGGTCCCCAGCAGCACCGCACGACGGGCGGTCAACGCGCAGGCCCCGAGCGCCACGGCGTCCGGGGCGATCTCCCCGTTGTTGCTGGTGTGCGAGGGGCCGTACGGGTTGCCGGCGATGAACTGGCTGCTGTCGGTGTAACCGGGGGTGACCACCACACCGCCCCAGTGGTAGAAGACGTTGAAGAGCGAGGTCAGCGTGGTCTCCTGCCCGCCGTGCGAGGTCGCCGTCGAGGTGAAGGCCGAGTAGACCTTGTTGGCGAGCGCGCCCTGCGCCCAGAGCGGACCCGTGGTGTCGATGAACTGCTTGAGCTGCGCCGCGATCATGCCGTAGCGGGTCGGCGCGCCGAGAATCACCACGTCGGCCCAGGCCAGGTCGTCGATCATCGCCTCGGGCACGTCCTGGGTCTCCAGGTGGTGCGCCTGCCAGCCGGAGTTGGAGCGGATCGCCTCGTCCGGCGCCAGCTCGCGCACCTTCCGCAGACGCACGTCGGCACCGGCGTCCCCAGCGGCCTCACACACGGCCTGCGCCATCTGGTAGGTGATGCCGGTGGCGCTGTAATAGATCACCGCTACCTTGGTCTGGGCAGCCATCAGAGTGTCCCCTTCTCGTCTCGGGTCAGCTCCCGCGACTACCCGCTGCCGGCGCGGTCTAACGACGGCGCGCGGCGCAGCCGCGTGTCGATCCGCCATCTCAAGTTTTCCGCAACTTCCCGGTCGTTCCGGCCCGACGGCGGGCGCGGACGGCGATCCTGATGCCATCGGTGCCGGTGGGATCGAGCCGCCGCCCCGCACCGGGCACCTGAACGGGGGATCGCGCTCCGCCGGCAACGGCGCTGGCGTAGCGCGGTCAGGGGAGAGCGCGCACCGCCCGCGTCAGCGGACCAGAGTCTCCATCAGCCGGTCCAGTTCGGCCGCCGGGTCACCGGTGAGACCGGTGTGCACCGGCCCGGTCTGGATCATCGTGCTGCGCGGTGCGGCCAGCCAGTGGAACCGCTCACCGAGCCGCATCCGGGTCGCCGGCCCGTCGCCGGAGCAGGTCCGGTCCCAGGAGTCGAGCACCGCCGCCACCGCTGGCAGGTCGACGTCGGGTGCCAGCGCGCGAACCCGGTCGGCGTCCAGGTGCGTCCGCGCGGCCAGGAAGTCGCGCTGCTGGCAGTAGAGCAACACCCCGACGTTGATCTGCTCGCCGCGCTCGATGCGGGGCACGAGCCGGATCACCGCGTACTCGAAGGGTTGTCTCATGCCCCGCTCCCCTGCGGCAGCCAGTCGGCCGGGCGGGCGACCCGGGCCGACAGGTGCCTGAGGTACGCGGCCCGCGCCTCGTCGGCGGACTCGAAGTCGGCGGCCGTCAGCCACTCGTCCGGCACCAGGGCCAGCACCTCGGTGAGCAGCTCCGGGGTGACCCGTGGGGCCAGGTCACTGTCGGCCTCGGCGAGCCGGTCGGCGTACGGGGCGAGCACGTGGTCCTCGGCCCGGTAGGCGCGGTGCACGGCGGCCTCGGCGCGCGGCCAGTTGTGGTGGAAGTAGAGCGAGGCGCCGTGGTCGATGAGCCACAGCTCCCGGTGCCACACCAGCAGGTTCGGGTTGCGCCAGCTGCGGTCGACGTTCTCCACGTACGCGTCGAACCAGAGCACCCGAGAGGCCAGCGCCGGGTCCACGGGGTGCGCGACCGGGTCGAAGCCCAGCGCTCCGGGCAGGAAGTCCATGCCGAGGTTCGCGCCGCCGCTGTTGCGCAGCAACTCCTGCACCTCCTGGTCGGGCTCGGCCCGCCCGATGACCGGGTCGATGTCGAGGACCACGAGCGGCGGCACCCGCAACCCCAACCGGCGCGCCAGCTCACCGCAGATCACCTCGGCGATCAAAGCCTTGGGGCCCTGCCCGGCGCCCCGGAACTTCGCCACGTAGGTGCCGAGGTCGTCGGCCTCCACCACGCCCGGCAGCGACCCACCCTCGCGCAGCGGGGTGACGTAGCGGATCGCGGTGACCTGGCGGAGCACGTGGCCCACCCTACTGTGATCTCCGAGGCCGGGTCAGCGTGGTCGCTGGAGACCACGCAGGAGCAGGTCTACCAGTCGGCGGGGGTCGTACCGCGGGTCGTTGTCGCGGCCGATGCAGAGGTTGCCGATGCCGCGCATCAGCTCGTAGGGGCTGGTGCCGGGGGTGATCTCGCCCGAGTCGACCGCGGCGTCGAGCAGCTGCCCGCAGACCGGCACGAGGCGGTCGACGAAGCAGGTGTGCAGCGCGTCGAAGCCGCTGGCGTCCGACTGCAGCGCGTTGGCCAGCCCGTGCTTGGTCACCAGGAAGTCGGTGAACTGGTCGACCCACTGGCGGAGTGCGTCCAGAGGTGAGGCGGCATTCGCCAGCAGGGTCGGGCCGGCCTCGGCGCAGGCCTCCACCTGATGACGGTAGACGGCGACGACGAGGTCCGCCCGGGTCGGGAAGTGCCGGTAGATCGTCCCGATACCGACCCCGGCGCGGGCCGCGATCTCCCGGATCGGCGCCTCGACACCGGAGGTGACGAACACGGCGGCGGCAGCGGCGAGGAGTGCCTGCTGGTTGCGCAGCGCGTCGGCCCGTCTGGCGCGGGCGGGCACCTCCGGGGACTGGCTCGTCGCCGACACTGACTCTCCTTCACGGGCGATTGCAAAACGGATCAGCGTTCCGTATATTAGTGGAACGGCGATCCGATTCGACTGTAGCGCAGGCAGGGCTGCCTGCCCGCCACCAGTCGTACCGGCACGCCCGAACCCGGGCAGGGGCCAGCGACACACCTGGCCCCCGCTCACCGGGTCGGTGTCAGTCGAGCTTGTCCCGCAGATTGTCGACCTGGGTCTGCAGGCGGTCCACCGCGTTCTCGTTGTTGACGAACGTGGTGATCCCCGCAGCCAGACCGAGCCCGATCAGCACGGCCAGGATGCTGAGCACCAGGCCGCCGATCGACACGCCACGACCGGTGACCCCGGGTCGACTCGCCATCTTCAGGCCGACGATGCCCAGGATGATCCCGATGATGCCGAGCACCAGCCCCAGCCAGGCGAGGATCGCCGTCAACACGCTGAACAGACCGGCCACCCCGAACACCAGGGCGAAGGTCGCCGCAGCGCTCGTCTTGGCGCGGGCGTCCCCCCGATGGGTCCGGGACCCGGCCGTCACGCCGGCGCCCCGGGCCGGCTCGCTTGCCGCAGTCATGAGGCTCCCCTCCGTACGCGCGGCGCGCGTACTTCCGGCGCCGCTTTCCCCCGACCACAGCGGTTACGCCTCCCACCAGCAGGAGTGTCGGTGGACGACCCTAGGCTGACCGCCCGGCCACGATGAGGAGCGCCCGATGCCCGTCGACCACAGCGCCGCCGACGCGCTCACGCTGCGGATGACCAGCCTGCTACTGCGCCCACACCCGGGCACCCGACCCGACACCGTCGCCGACGTGGTCGAGTGGTTCGGCGCGATGCAGGCACAGGACCTCGCCAGCGGGCTGTGGTCGCTGGGCGCCCGGTTACCCGGTCACGGCGTCGCCGACGTACAGGCGGCGTTGGAACGACGTGAGGCGCTGCGCACCTGGCCGATGCGGGGCACCGTGCACCTCGTCCCGCCCGCCGACGCCCGCTGGATGCTGGAGCTGACCGGCGTACGCTCGCTCGCCGGCGCGGCGACCCGGCGGGCGCAGCTCGGGCTCACCGAGACCGACGCGGACCGGGCGGTGGACGTCCTCGGCGCCGCGCTGGCCGGCGGCGGTCGACTCACCCGCGCCCAGTGCCTGGCCACCCTGCGGGCAGCAGGCCTGGGCACCGACGGGCAACGCGGTTACCACCTGCTGTGGTTTGCAAGCGTTCGCGGCGTGACCTGCGTGGCACCGAACATCGGCACCGAGCAGACCTTCGCCCTGCTCGACGAGTGGGCGCCCCGGCCGCGCCGGCTGGAGCGGGACGAGGCACTGGCCCTGCTGGCCCACCGCTACGTTCGTAGCCACGGCCCCGTCACCGACCGCGAGTTCGCCGGGTGGAGCGGCCTCACCCTGACCGACGCCCGGCGCGGCCTGGCCGCCGCCGGCGACGCGCTGAGCACCGTACGCATCGACGGTACGCCGATGTACGTCGACGCGTCGCTGGCCGACGCGCTCCTGGGCGACGCGGTCCTGGACGACGTGCTGGCGCTGCCCGGCTTCGACGAGTACCTGCTCGGCTACCGGGACCGCACCTTGATGCTCGACCCCGCCCACCAGGCCGCCGTGGTGCCGGGCAACAACGGCATCTTCCAGGCCACACTGGTCCGCGCCGGTCGGGTGGTGGGCGTGTGGAAACGCAAGATCGGCCGCACCGCCGTCACCGTGACCATCCAGCCGCTCACGGCGCTCGACGCTCCCGCGCGGGCACGGGTGGAGCAGGCGCTCGGGCGCTACGCCGACTTCCTCGGGCTGCCGGCCCGCTATGACTGGCTGACCTGACCGTCGATCGGCGTCACTGCTTCGGCGGCGCCGGGTCGGCCGGTCGGGGGCGGGCGGCGCTGAGCAGATCCACGATCCGGGTCACCCGGGGGTCCGCACGGATCTGCGCCACGCTTGCCGGCAGCGGCAGCCGCCAGTTCGGATACTCGTCCACCGTGCCCGGCATGTTGGGCTGGCGTACCTCGCCCAGCACGTCGTAGAGGGAGACGCCGAGCAGCCGGGTCGGGCTGGCCGCCAGCGCGGCGTGCATCGCCACCACCACCTCGCCGTCGTCGGCGGTCGCGGTGGCGTCAGGCAGCGCCGGCTCGACATCCGTCCTTTGCTCTGCACCCGCGGAAGCGCCAGTCACAGCCGGTAGCTGCGGTGCCGGCTCGGGCAGCAGGCTCTCGGCGCGCAACATGCCCAACAGCCGTTCCCGGTCGGCGGCGGCGCGGGCCCGCTCCACCGCCACGTCGGTGCCGAGAAGCTTCAACTCGTCGCGCACCCGCACGTGCTCACCGGTCAGGAAGCCCGCCGCGGTCGGCAGGTCGTGGGTGGAGATCGTGGCGAGGGCGTTGCGTGGCCACCGCGCCGGCGCCACGAAGTCACCTGCCTCGTCACGGGCGAACCACAGCACCGTCGAGCCGAGCATGTTGCGCCCCCGCAGCCCCCGGGTCACCGCCGGCTGGACCGTGCCGAGATCCTCACCGACCACCACCGCGCCGGCCCGGTGCGCCTCCAACGCGAGGATGCCGAGCATCGCCTCCGCGTCGTAGCGCACGTAGGTGCCCTCGGCCGCACCCCCGCCCGGCGGCACCCACCACAGTCGCCACAGCCCGGCGACGTGGTCGACCCGCAGGCCACCCGCGTGCCGCAGGCCACGGCGCAGCATGTCCCGGTAGGCGGCGTAACCAGTGGCCGCGAGCCGGTCCGGACGCCACGCGGCGAGCCCCCAGTCCTGGCCGAGCTGGTTGAAGTCGTCCGGCGGCGCGCCGACCCGCACACCCTGGGCCAGCACGTCGGCGAGCTGCCACCCGTCCGCGCCGCCCGGGTCGATGCCGACGGCCAGATCGTGCACGACACCGACCGGCATTCCCGCCGAGCGGGCCGCCGCCGTGACGGCGTCGAGCTGCTCGTCGCAGAGGTGTTGCAGCCAGGCGTAGAACGCGACCCGGTCGGCGAGCTGCCGACGCTGCTCGGCGACCGCCGGGCCGTCGGGGTGGTGCAGCTCCGCCGGCCACGCACGCCAGTCGTTGCCGTGCCGCTCGGCGAGCGCGCACCAGGTGGCGAAGCTGGTCAGCGCCGGGTCCGCGGCGAGGTCCACCGGCGGGGCGTACGGGTGCAGCAACTCCAGGGCGTGCCGCTTGGCGGCCCACACCTCGTCGTAGTCGATCAGAGGCCCCCGGTCGGGACGCAACGCGTCGACCACCGCACGGGTCGCCGGGTCCGCCGCACCGTACGCGGCGGTGGCACTGACCCGCAGGTAGAGCGGGTTGACGAAGCGTCGACTGGCCGGCGAGTACGGCGAGGCTGCCACGGGGTGCGCCGGCCCGACCGCGTGCAACGGGTTGAGCAGCACCAGCCCCGCCCCGGTCGCACCGGCCCAGCCGGTGAACTCGGCGAGGTCGCCGAGGTCGCCCATGCCCCACGAGCGCTCCGAGGTGAGCGCATAGAGCTGGAGCATCCACCCCCAGGTGCGCGGAGGCACGGGCAGCCGCCGGGGCACCACCACAACTGTCACCTCGCGGTCGGCGCAGGCCAGCCGGTGCCAACCCAGCGGCAGGTCCGCCGGCAGCTCACCGTCGACCGCGCGACGACCACCGTCCTCGAGGGTCACCACCCCCGGTCCGGGGAGCACCCGGCCTCGGCCGCGGGTGAGCACGACCGTCTCCGGTAGGGCGTTCCGGTCGACGGCACGGGCGGCGGCGAGCGCGTCGTCGATGGCGGACGGACTGCTCGCATCCACGCCGAGCAACCCCAGCACGCCCACCACGGTCTCCGGTGCGACCTCGACGCGCCGGTGCCGCCAGTCCTCGTACCAGGTGGAGACACCGTGCGCAGCGGCCAACGTGGTCAGTCGTCGATTCATGTGCCCCCCGCTCCACGACGCACCCACCACAACCCTGCCACGCAAAGCCCCACCCCGCAGAAAACACCCCCACGCCCCGCCTCCCCGCCGCGCCGATCTTGCACTTTCTGTCGCGATAAAAGGCGCATCCCACCCCTATCGACAACCGAAAGTGCAAGATCGGCGCGGGCTGCGGATCAGGCCAGGCCGCGCGGGCCTGGGGCGTCAGGCCCCGAGGGCACCCGCCGAGCGGCCCTCGTGCAGGGTCAGGTTGCGGCCGGTGCCCGGGTCGAACAGGTGGATCTTCTCCAGGTTGAACCAGACCCTTCGCGTCTGCCCCTCGGCGACCGGGGACTCGGCGGACAACCGGGTCACCAGGTGGCCGCCGGCACCGGCGAAGTCGGCGCCGCCCGCGTCGGCGGCCAACTCCTCCAACTCGGCGGCGCTGGCCTTCTCACCCTCGACGGTGAAGTAGACGTACTTGTCCGAGCCCATCGACTCGACGATGTCCACCGGCGCCTCGAACTCCAGGCCCCGGCGGCGGGTGTCGTCGTCGACGAGTTCGGCGTCCTCGAAGTGCTCGGGCCGGATGCCGAGGATCAGCTCGCGCGGCGCGTCGGCCGTCTCCAACTCGCGGCGGACCCGGTCGCCGAGCGGCACCGTGCCCAGGGCGGTGTGCAGCTCGCCGTCCTGCACGGCGGCGTGCAGGAAGTTCATCGACGGTGAGCCGATGAAGCCGGCCACGAAGAGGTTGCGGGGGTGGTCGTACAGCTCCTGTGGCGGCCCGACCTGCTGCACCGCACCCCCTCGCATGATCACCACGCGGTCGCCGAGGGTCATCGCCTCGGTCTGGTCGTGGGTGACGTAGACGGTGGTGGTGCCGAGCTGCTTCTGCAGGCGGGACACCACGGTGCGCATCTGCACCCGCAGCTTGGCGTCGAGGTTGGACAACGGCTCGTCCATCAGGAACGCCTTCGGTTGGCGGACGATCGCCCGGCCCATCGCCACCCGCTGACGCTGGCCACCGGAGAGATTGGCCGGCTTGCGGTCCAGCAGCGAGGTCAGCTCCAGCACCTTCGCCGCCTCGTCGACCTTGCGGTTGATGGTCTCCTTGTCGAGCTTCGCCAGCCGCAGCGGGAACGCCATGTTCTCCCGCACGGTCATGTTCGGGTACAGCGCGTACGACTGGAACACCATGGCGATGTCCCGGTCCCGGGGAGCCTTGTCGTTGACCCGCTGCCCGGCGATGCGCAGCTCACCGGAGCTGATGTCCTCCAGCCCGGCGATCATGTTGAGGGTGGTGGACTTGCCGCAGCCCGAGGGTCCGACCAAGATCACGAACTCGCCGTCGGCGATCTCCAGGTCGACGTCCTGCACGGCGACGGTCCCGTCCGGGAAGCTCTTGCTCACCTTGTCCAGCACGATGTCAGCCATGACTACCCACCTATCCCTTGACTGCGCCGGAGGTCAGACCGGACACGATGCGACGCTGGAAGAAGAGAACGAACAGGATGATCGGTACGGTGATGACCACGGCGGCGGCGCAGATCGCCCCGGTGGGGTCTTCGAACTGCGACGCGCCGGTGAAGAACGACAGCGCGGCCGGCACCGTGCGGGACCGCTCGGTCGAGGTCAGCGAGATGGCGAACAGGAAGTCGTTCCAGCAGAAGATGAAGACCAGGATCGCCGTGGTGAACAGCCCGGGTGCGGCCAGTGGCGCGATCACCCGCCGGAACGCCTGCCCCTGGGTGGCGCCGTCCATCTTCGCGGCCTTCTCCAGATCCCACGGGATCTGCTTGAAGAACGCCGACAGCGTGTAGATCGCCAACGGCAGCGCGAACGTGATGTACGGCAGGATCAGCCCCGGCCAGGTGTCGAAGATCTTGAGCTGGCGCTCGATCTCGAACAGCGGCGACACCAGTGACACCTGCGGGAACATCGCGATCAGCAGGGACACACCGACAAGCGCCTTCTTGCCGGGGAAGTCCAGCCGACTGATCGCGTACGCGGCCATCGCACCGAGCACCACCGCGATCAGCGTGGCGATCAGCGCGATGCCGATCGAGTTGATCAACGCCCGGACGAACTGGTCGGTGTCGAAGATGGTCCGGTAGTTGTCGAGCGTCCACTCCCGGGGGATGAAGTTCCCGTCGGTGAGGGTGGCCGGCGTCTTGAACGACAGCGACGCGATCCACAGCACCGGGACCAGCGCGAAGACGACCACGAGGACGTCGAGCAGACCCCAGCGCAGCTTTGCCCTGGTCGTGGTTTCGACAGCCATGTCAGCGCCTCTCCCCGTCGTCGCTGCCCGGAGCAGCGGTGCCGAACAGCTTCACGAAGACGAAGGCGATGATCGCCACGGTGATGAAGATCAGCACCGACATCGTCGAGCCGATGCCGAGGTTGAGACCCCGGATCAGGTTGTTGTAGGCGAGCATCGACACCGACGAGGTCTCGTTGCCCCCGGCGGTCAACACGAAGATGTTGTCGAAGACCCGGAACGCGTCCAGGGTGCGGAACAGCAACGCGACCAGGATCGCCGGCTTCATCACCGGCAGCATCACCTTCGTGAACTTCTGCCAGGCCGTCGCGCCGTCGGTGGAGGCCGCCTTGAGCAGGTCCTCCGGCACCAGCGCCAGCCCGGCCATCAGCAGCAGCGCCATGAACGGGGTGGTCTTCCAGATCTCCGCCAGCATGATGATCGCCAGGGAGCTGGCCCGCTCGGTGAGGGGCGCGCCGTCGCTGAACAGGTCGGCCAGGTAGCCGGTGCCGGGCGTCCAGGCGTACCGCCAGGAGAACGCCGCGACCACGGTGACGATCCCGTACGGGATCAGCGCCGAGGTCCGGACCAGCCCTCGGCCGACCAGGGTGCGGTGCATGATGATCGCCAGGCCCATGCCGAGCACCAGCTCGACGGCCACGGTGACCACCGTGATCAGCGCGGTCACCCCGAACGCCGTCCACCAGAACTCGTTGGTGAGCACGGTGACGTAGTTCTCCAGCCCGATGAACTCGCGCTGGTCGGGGAAGCGCAGATCGTAGCGCTGCAACGACAGCCAGACCGAGTAGATGATCGGGTACGCGGTCACCGCGACCATGACCAGCGCGGCCGGCGCGCAGAGCAGCAGACCGAGCCGGCGTTCGGCCTTCTTGTTCTCGCTCAGCGGAGCCTTGGCACGGCCGCCACGCTGGGTGGGCACGCTCGCGCGCTGACCATCGGTCTTCTCCGGTGTCTCAGTGGTGGCGGGCCGGGTCACGGTGCCACCTCCTCTCGCGACTGCGGGGCTCGCAAAACCGGCTCACTCCTCGCGCTCATGGCAGGACCCCCTTCGACTGGAGGGCGTCGGCGATGGCGTCGCGCAGCTCGTCGGCGGTCTGCTGCGGACGGATCCCGGACGGCGGCGACAGGATCGCCGACATCACGGTGGAGATGCTCTGGTAGGCGGGGGTCAGCGGACGCGTCGCCGGCTCCTTCAGCTCCTCCAGGATGGTGTCCTTCATCGGGTACGCCTCGGTCATCTCCGGGTCGTCGAAGACGGCCTCGATGGTGGGTGGCACGCCGTCGTTGATTGCGGAGAACTTCTGGTGCTCGGCGCTGCGGATGCACCGGGCCGCCTCGAAGGACTGCTCCGGGTGCTTGGAGTAGGAGCTGACGGCGAGGTTGACCCCGCCGATGGTGACCTTGCTGGGGGTGCCCTCGTCGATGCCCGGAATCCGGGCCCAGCCGACCTGCTTGGCCAGCTCCGGGTTCGCCTCCTGTAGGGCCGGGTAGACGAACGGCCAGTTCACCTGGAACGCGCCCGCACCGGACTGGAACTCCAACCGGACCGGGTCCTCGGTGGCGTTGCTGAACGACGGCGAGGTCACACCCGACGTGGCGAACGTCTTCAGCTGCTCCAACGCACGGACTGTGCCCTCGTCCATCACGGCCTTCGTACCGTCGTCGTTGAGGATCTTGCCACCGGCGCTCTCGGCCAGGGTGTTGTAGAGGACGACAAGGCCCTCGTACTGGGCACCCATGGTGAGCACCTGGTACGGCTTGCCCTGGTCCTTGAGCTGCTGCGCCGCGCTGATCATCTGGTCCCAGGTGGTCGGCGGCTGCGGCACCAGATCCTTGCGGTACCAGAGCAGTTGGACGTTCGTGTTCTTCGGCGCCGCGTACAGCTTGTCCTCGTAGCGGGCGGTGTCCAGCGGCCCGGCGAGGGTTCCCTGCTCGACCTCGGCCTTGTCCTGGCCGGTCCACTCGCGGATCCAGTCGGCGCTTGCGAACTCCTGGGTCCAGGTGACGTCCAACCCGAGCAGGTCCATCCCGCTGTCCTCGGCGGCCAGTCGGCGCACCATCTGCACACGCTGGTCGTCGGCCTGCCGGGGCAGCACCCGGTAGGCGATCTCGTACCGTCCCTGGGCCTGCGCGTTGCAGTCGTCGACGACCTTCTGCAGGTTCTGCTCGGGCGGGTAGTACAGGTTGATCGTCGGTGGGCCGCCGGCGTCGTCCGCGCCGCACGCGGCCAGCGGCGCGACGAGTGCCAGCGCGGCGGCCGCCGCCCCCAGCCGCGCAACCGGCCGGCGTCGGTGTCGAGCCGTTTCGGGGTCCGTCATCGCCCTCCCCCTCTCCTCGGCGAAAGACCGGGGAGGGCATCCGTGCCCCGGCGCACGGCGAGTCGACTCCGAGCCGGCAAGCTGCGCAAACGCCGGCCCGGATGCCTCTGTGCGGCTACTCTGCCCCACCCGTGGAGCCGCGAAACCTGACTGTCACAGCGAGCGTGCGCGCAGCGACCGGCAGTCGTCGCCCGGCGACCAACGCCTCCACTCGGCTTCCGGGAAGTCGTGCTGTCACCCCGCCGTGGGCTGGTGCGCGACGATTGCGGCCAGGCCAGGTCAAGGCCCGGTCGATCATGGAGTTGTGGTGCCGGGTTTGGTGTCCCGCGAGGACTTTGTCACCCACCACAACTCCTTGATCGACGAGGCGTCGGGCGGGACTGACTCCGCAACGTGCGCGGGCGCCCGCCCGGACCAGGCATGCTGGAGCCATGATCGCGCGCTTCAAGGACCTCTGCCTGGACGCCCCCGACCCGCTCACCCTCGGCGCCTTCTGGGCCCGGATGCTCGACGGTGACGTGGCCGACGCCGGCGACGGCGACACCCGGGTGGACCCCCGTTCGGCGCGCTCCAACGCCGAGTCGATCTGGGTGAACAAGGTGCCGGAGCCGCGGGTCGGCCGGACCCGCGTACACCTGGATCTGCGGTTGCCCGGCGCGGACCCGGCGCCGCTGCTCGCGGACGGCGCCCGGCTGGTCCGCGAGCCGAACGACGACGGCCGGTGGGTGCTGGCCGACCCCGACGGCAACGAGTTCTGCGCGCTCGCGGCCGACGCCGACAGCCGCCCGGGGCCGTTCCAACTGGTGGTGGACGCGCTCGACCCGCCCGCCCAGGCGACGTGGTGGGCCGGCGTGCTCGGCGGCACCGCCGAGCACGGATCGACCGACGCGTCAGTTGTCGGCGCGGCCGGTCTCCCGTGGCAGTACTGGGTGTTCGACGGGGTGACCGAACCCAAGACGGTCAAGAACCGCATGCACTGGGACGTCGAGTTGGCCGACCCGGAGCCGATGGCGCTGATCGCGGCGGGTGCGACGCTGCTGCGCGAGCCGCTCGACGAGGCGCACTGGTGGTGGGTGCTGGCCGACCCCGAGGGCAACGAGTTCTGCGCCTTCGCACCACGCCCCACCGGGTGAACGACCGACTACCGAGCGCGGGCGTCGTCGGCTAGCGTTTCCGTAGCGCCGTAGCTGGCGCGTTCGCCACCGCCGTCGACACGCCTCCGGCCGACCCCACGCCTGCCCGAACGGTTGGTAATCGCGGGAACGTCCCACCGCCGCTCCCCCGGTTCGGCAGGATCGTCCCAACGAGGAGGTGCCGACGTGCAGGACACCCGCGCTCTCGCCCTGACGTTCGAGGTGAGCGGCCTGCCACCGGTCAAGACCGAAGCGTTGTCCATCTTCGCCGCCGGGCACCGGCAGGCGACGAGGGTCCGCACCCTGCTCCAGGCTGCCCTCATCGCGGCCCAGCGCACCGGCTGGACGCCGTTGCCCGGGCCGATCGAGGTCGACCTGGTGCTGCGCTGCCCGCCCGGGCACCGTACGTCCGACGCCAGCACCCTGCTCGGCGGCGTCTGCGCCGTGTTGCAGGACAAGAAACGGGTGTCGAGCATCGGCCTCGCCCACCTCGGCGTGCTGGTGGACGTCGCTCTCTACGACGACGACCGGCAGATCCGCCGGCTGTCCTACCACGAGGAGCCGGCCGAGGACTTCTCGTACCAGGTGCGGGTCGCCGCCGTACCGACCGGGGTTTGACCGACGTCCGCGGTGGGGTATCGCGGACGCCGACGAAGGGAGCACCGATGTCGGAGCCACATGTCACGCTCGACCCCCGCGGGCTCGACCCCGTGCAGCAGAAGCTGCGCGGCCCGTTGGAGGAACAGCTGACCTCGGCGCTTCAGGCGGCCACCGACCGGGTCCGCGCCGACTACGCCGGCGAACCGGTCGAGCAGGTCTGCCAACGACTGTTGGAGGAGACCCGCTCCGGGTTGCACCCCGACATCGCCGCCGGGTTCAACCCGGACATGGACGAGTTCTGCCGGGTGGCAGTGGCGATCGTCCGGCGCGAGGCCAGCTGAGGCAAGGCCGCCTCAGTATCGACCAAGCTCGGCGTACGGGCTGAGCACGATCCTCGGTGACAGCGCCGGGTCCAGCCAGTTGAGCACGTCGACCAGGTGATTGTGGGCGAGGGAGACACAGCCGGCGGTGGCGTTGCCGGCGCTGGTGCTGAACTGGTGCAGGAAGATCCCGCTGCCCGCGTTCGGCACCGGCTTCGGCACGTTCGGCGGCATGTTGTAGGTGATCACCGCGAAGTGCGTGTACGCCGGGACCTCCTTCCACAGCGCCTCGCTCGCCCCGCCCGGGTTTGTCGCACTGTGCTGGAAGGTGTTGTACAGCGCCGACGACGGGTTCTCGTTCCACCAGTCACCGCTGACCAACCGGTGGTAGGGGAACCGCACGCCCGGGTTGGCGTCGATCCCGTACATGGTGGGGCCGATCGAGTAGACGCCTGTCGGCGTCGTCGGCACACCCTCCACGTGGTTGTCGCTGAAGCCCTTCGAGCCGATCCGGGCGGGCAACGTCGCCGCGGCCGGCTGCCAGCCGTTGCGCACCCGCACGTACGCCTCCAGCGTCGCGTACGTGGTGGTGTAGCTGGTGGCGCCGACGATGATCACTTGCTTCGTCTCCGGCGGTAGCGTCCGCAGTTCACTCGCCCGGTTGTGGCGCGGCAGCGCCGACCAGGAACCGGGCACGGGGGCCGTGCCCCAGGCCGGCCGCAGCGGCCCGCTCGCACCGAGTGCGGGCGCGGCCGGAGTGAGCACGGCCGGGGCGGCCAGACCCGCCGCCGCACCGAGCAGGAGAGATCTGCGCTTCATGCCGCCATCCTGACAGTCGATCTGACGTGCGGTCTGCCCCGCTCGCCACGGTGGGACGATTCACCGGCCGGGTCAGGACCGGGTCCGCAACTACCCGGCCCTGACCCTCGGCCGTCCGACAGGGGAGCGGACAGCTCCGGGCACCCCGCGGCGCGGGCATGCACGATGCCACGCGCCGTCATGGGATGAGCGGCCGCTCCGCACTCAGCTCCACGGTGCTCACCCGCCGAACGCCGACGCGCCCCGACACACCCCGAAGGGCCGTGAGCGCCGGCCCAGGCTAGGCGGGCTCCGACCGGCCGGACAAGCCGCGACGGCCGGGCGGCGGCAGAATGATCCCACGCTGAAAAACAGCCATCTCGGCGTAACGCGACCATGATCGCCGACGCTGTTTGCCTTCGGTACGGTCAGAAGTGCCCCAGCAGGTCACGGAACGCGGCGAGCCGCAGCACCCCGTCGTCGGTCGGGTCCAGCTCGTCGTCCTCGAGCACCCACGTGTTCGCGTTCGGGATGAACACCGCGTTCAACCCGGCCGCCCGCGCCGGCAGGATGTCGGACTTCGGAGAGTTGCCGATCATCCACGCGCCGGCCGGCGCGAAACCGTGCTGCCGGGTGAGCCACCGGTACGTGTCGACGTTCTTCTCGGCGACGATGTGTGCCGCCCCGAAGTGGTGCAGCAGGCCGCAGGCGTCCAGCTTGCGCTGCTGCTCCTCTTGGTCGCCCTTGGTGAGCAGCAGCAGTTCGTGCCGTCCGGCCAGCTCGTCGAGCGCGTCGGCCACCCCGGGCATCAGCTCCACCTGGTGCTCGACGAGGGCCAGTGCCAACCTGTCGATCTCCTGACGTTCGGAGTCGGTGGCCGGCCGCTCGCGCAGCCGCTCCAGGCACTCCGCCAGGCTCCGCAGGAAGACCTTGCTGCCGTACCCGTGCGCCACGGCGTTGGCCCGCTCGATGTCGTCGAGGACGGCCCGCAGCTCGACCCGGTCCAGGGTGGGGTGGTCCAGCCAGCCCAGGAAGTCGTCGATCACCCGCTCGAAGACCACGTTGTTCTCCCACAACGTGTCGTCCGCATCGAAGATCAACACTTGCGCCTGCCGCCGCGCCGCCACGCCGACCGTCATGCCGCCCCCTCCCCGCGCCCACCGCCCGGCGGGCAAGGAGACAGGATAGGCGGGGTACAAACGGCAGGGCCCATGATTTTCTCCGCTCGACAGGGTCCGGCACGGCTTTCGAGGAGTACGGCATGGTCACCATGAAGTGGGTCACCGGCGCGGCGATGCTTGCCTGCGCCAGCGCGCTGGTGGCGTGCCAGGGCGGTGCCGACAAGGCGCCGGGCACCGCGGCGGGCACGCCGACCCCGACGGGTGCGGTCACGAGCACGCCGACGCCGACGGGTGCGGTGACGAACACGCCGACGCCCACCGCGACCGACCCCCTGCTGTCCGGCAAGCGCGAGGTCACGATCACCCGGGTGCAGGGTTCGGGAGACGCGCTCGAGATCAGCGGGCGGCTCGAGGAGGGCGGTGACACCGGCGGTCGCACCCTGTTCGTGCCCACCCCGATCGGCGGAGACCAGTACGTGATCAGGGCATTCGGCGTGAAGGACGGCCACCCCGCCAACGACGACCCGTCCTGCTGGCAGGTGAACGGCCTGGACATCGAGCCCGAGCTGACCATCCGGGCCGTCGTCTGCGACGAGGACGACCCGATCCAGCGGTTCACCATCATCCCGAAGGGCAACGGCACGTACGCGATCGGCAGCGAGACCCGGTTCCTCCAGCACCTCCCCGGCAACGGCCTCGTCCTCAAGGAGTTGGGCAACGCCAAGCTGAACACCACGTTCCGCTTCACGGACAAGGGCGCGGCCGACCGCGAGCCCGTCAACTGACCACGATCACCGGCCGACGGCGCGGTGCTCAGGGCCACCGCAGCAACCCTTGCGCGATCAACGCCTCGCGCTCGTCCTGACCCTCCGGTCGGAGCCGACCACCACGGGTGAGCATCACCACGCCGTGCAGCAGGCTCCAACCCACCTCGGCGAGGGTGTCCGGGTCCCGACCCTCGGCCAGCGGCGTCAACGCCGCCCGCAACTCGGCGAAGACCGCCCGCGGCGCGGCCGGCACGCCATCCACGCCGAGGGCCAGGTCGGGGGTCAGCGCGAGCATCGCGTCATAGACCTCCGGATTCGTGTACGCGAAGTCGAGGTACGCGCTCGCGACCGCCGGCCAGACCCCCTCGGGGCTGCCGACGCTCTCCGCGTGCGCCTCGGCGAGATCGGCGGCCAGGTCGGCGAAAGCACACACCGCCACGGCGGCGATCAGCGCCTCCAGGTCAGGGAAGTGCCGATAGATGTCGCCCATGTCGATCTCGGTGCGTTCGGCGAGCCGGCGGGTGGTCAGACCCGCCCAACCCTCCGTCTCGGCCAACTCTCGCGCGACCGTGACGATGAGGTCACGCCGGTCCTGTTCAGTGGCCTTCTCGGCAGGTCCGGGCACGTCCACGAGCGTAAGGGCGTACACCTGCCGTAGCTGCCAGGTGACAGATTGGTGACTGATGTCGGTGGCCCGCCGCCCTCCCCACGTGCCGCCACCGCCCCCTGCCTCGTTAGGCGAGCGGATCACCACGACGGGAGGGCACGTGGTCGTTCGGCGGCACCGGCGCCTGGCGGGCCGATGAGCAGCACCCACGACGGGCTGGTGCGCGGCGACACGACCCGCCAACGGGCCACCTTCCTGGAACTCTTCCTGGACCTGGTCTTCGTCTTCGCCCTCACTCGGATCTCCGCGCGGCTGATCGTCGACTTCACCGACGGCCCACGCGGCGTGTACGCGGGCCTCGGACAGGCCCTGCTGCTGTTCCTGGCGCTCTGGGCGGTCTGGTCGGTGACGGTCTGGTCGACGAGTTGGCTGGACCCGGACGCGCCGATCGTCCAGACCGTCATCATCATGACGCTCGGCGGCTCCATGACGATGGCCGTCGCCGTGCCCGACGCCTTCGGTGAACGGGCCGCGCTCTTCGCCATCACGTTGGTGACCCTCCAGATCGGCCGAGTGCTCTACTTCCACATCGCCGGGCACGGCCGGCCGGACCCGCAACAGTCCATCCGGATCCTGTGTTGGTTCGGCTTGAGCGCGCCGCTCTGGGTCGTCGGTGGGCTGCTCGACGACAGCACCGTCCGTGGGGCACTCTGGACCCTCGCCGTGCTGACCGACTACAGCGGGCTGCTCCTCGGTTGGCCGACCCCCCGACTCGGCGCGCAACGGATCGGGGTCCAGATGCTCGCCGCCGAGCACCTGGCCGAGCGGTACCAACAGTTCTTTCTCATCGCTCTCGGCGAGGCGATCTTCGTCATCGGGCTCGCCTTCAGCGGCAGCGAGTTCCACGCCGACCAGACGGCCGGGTTCGTCCTGGCGCTGGCGTCCACAGTCCTGATCTGGCGGATCTACTTCCACCTGGCGGGAGGGCTGCTGGACATGGCCGTCGACCGCGCCCGCAACGCGGCCCGGCTCGCCTCCGACATGGCGATCGCCCACATGGTCATGATCGCGGGGATCGTACTGACCGGCGTCGGCTTCGAGCTGTTCATCACCGAGCCGCTCGGTCACCTCCCGGGGACCTGGCTCATCGCCATCGTCGGCGGCCCGGTGCTCTTCCTCGCCGGCCGAGCGGCGCTCGAGTACCAGGTCTTCGCCCGGGTCTCCCGGTCCCGGCTGGTCGGTCTGCTGGCCCTCGGTCTGTTGACCCTCGGCCTGCTGACGCCGGTGGGCCTGCACGTCGACCCGCTCACCGCAGGCGCGGCCGCCGCCCTGGTCCTGCTCGGCGTCGCCGGCGCGGACACCCGACGCGCGCACCGGCACCCATCGGAGACACCGTCGCCGCCGTACTAGGCCGCGCGGTCAGCGGCGCAGGGCTGTCGCGTGCCGCAGGTGCGACAACTTCTCCGGGTTGCGCTACGAGGACCTGAGCCTGCCTCCGACCCTCTTCGACCCCGCGTCCGTCTACGTGGGCGCCGACCCCAGAGCGGGCAAGCTGATCATCCACGTCGGCTACCAGTGAGCGCCGGGGCGGCGTCGCTGTCGCCGAGGGGCAAGGGGCCGACACGCAGCGCCAATCACTGAGGCCAACCAGCTGGCGAGGGGCGGCTCGCTGTCGTGACAGCACGACATAGACAGGTGGATACTGACCGATGCGCTTTTTCTCGCCGCACCCCTAGAGAAGAGACACCGATTTGACGAAACTCTCGAGCGTCGCCACCGTGCTCGCACTCTCAGTTGCAATCGCCATCGCCCCGGCAGCGGCTGCCTCCGCCGCTACCGACCGGAGTGGGGCGGTCCGGTTGGACATCCCCAACAGCAGTGCGTGCAAGGCCGGCCGCACGGTCATGCAGGGCATGGTCGCAGGGCCGGGCGGTCAGCTCTACATCGTCTTCACGAAGGCAGCCGGCGCGGAACCGGTCCTGTCCCGGTGGCTGCGTGACGGCTCGACCTGGGACAGCGCCAGCTGGGTCTGCTCCGGTGCCCCTACCTCCTTACCGACACTCGGCCACGGCAACGACCTCGCCTACAACGCGAACTATCTCGGCCAGGGCCCGGCCTTGATTGCCGCCCAGGGAAGCCAGTCCGCGTTCCTGAGCGACAAGGTGACAATCATTCGCCTGAACGCCAACGGAACCATCGGCACCACCGGTGAGGTGCGTCTGCCGATCGGCAACATCAGCGGATTCTGCTACGGCGCGACGGCTGCCGGCGGTGCGGGAAAATATGCGGCCCGCCGGTTGGGCAGCCTGTGGACCCATCCCGGCGCTGGCGCGCTCACCAGTGGATGGACGCTGGTCAAGAGCAACCTGACGAGTCACGACAATCGTTCCGACCAGGGCATCGACTGCTCGGAGAACTACATCTGGAACACCAAGTCGATCAACACCTCGACGCCTTCGACCGGATGGAACTGGTTGTATCAGTACAACTGGGCCGGGGGCGATGTGGAGAGCGACATCGGAATCCCGAGCAACAACCTCGTCGATGAGATCGAAGATGTCACCCATGTGGGAAGCGAGTTCTTCGTCGGCATCAACCGCAACGACGGGCTCGCCGACACCGTGAAGGTGCTCATCGAATAGCTCAAGGTGACGGGTGAGTTCGTACGTACCCGTGGTCGGGGGTCGCCCGCACGATCGTGCTCGATCCAGGATCGAGTGGCCTCAGTGCGTCAGCGACACCACTACAACATGGATCGAGCACGATCATGCCAAGGCCAGCGGCTCAAGGCCCGGGTGGCTCGGCAAGATCCGTGCAACTGTCCTGATGTTGCTGCCTCCGCAGCCCTTGAGACGGCAATGTCCGAGATGTTGCGCGAATCTTGCGGGCAGGTGGGGCAGGGTGTTGGCGCCGGTCAGTGAGCTTTGTGAACGGCTCACTCATCAGACAGCCCCTTGATGCCATGGGTTTTGAGCAGCTCGGGTAGGGGGTTCACCGCGCGCCGACGGCCGAGACGCCAGATGCGCCCCACATTTGTGGACGCGTTGGGTCCCGGTACGTCGTAGGGACCGCCTCGGGGGTAGACCGTCAGGCTGCTTCCCCACATCCCCATATCCACCCAGCCCATGCGCTCGATCTCAGCCCAGGTGTACGAGCGCCGCAGACCTGAGCGATCGCGGACCAGCAGACCCAGGTCGTCGGCGAATACCGCGTTTCGCGAGCTCGTGACGGCGACGACGATCGGGCCAGCGCCGAACACCAGGACGATCCAGCTGACCAGGTCGAAGAGCACCCCGACAGCGATCATCACGATCATGAGCACGCCCGGTATCGCGATGGCGGGCCAGAGCCGGGACTGATCGAGGACCTTCATCTCGCCCACCGGCTCCACCGACTCCCCCACGACCGATCACGATAGTGAGGGATGCGCACACTCGCTGCCCACGCAAACTGCCCGCAAGCTGCGGCCCACGCGCACTCGCGGCTCACGCGCTGCCACCTGCGCTCAATCTGCCACCCGCGCAGGCCGCCACCCGCACCGGGACCCGCATGATCGTGCTCGATCCTGGATCGAGTGGCCTCAGTGCGCCAGCGACACCACTACAACATGGATCGAGCACGATCATGCCGGCGGCAGGCAGGCGGCACGCGGGGCGGGCGGGGGTCAGCGGCGGAGGGTGAGGATCAGGTCGGCTACCAGGGCCGTCCAGCCGGTCTGGTGCCAGGCGCCCAACCCGGCCCCGTTGTCGCCGTGGAAGTACTCGGGGAAGGCGATCAGGTCGCGCCAGTCCGGATGGGTCTGGAACATCTGCGCGGCACCGTAGATCGGCCGTCGACCCCAGTCGTCCTGGGTGAAGAGCGAGATCAGCCGGGCGGAGAGGTCGTCGGCGATCTCGTCCAGGGTGCGCTTCACCCCGGAGCGGGTCGGGTATTCCACCTGGAGGTCGTCGCCGAAGAACGCCGCGTAGTCGCGCAGGGCGCTGATCAGCAGGAAGTTCGTCGGCATCCAGATCGGGCCGCGCCAGTTCGAGTTGCCGCCGAACAGGCCGCTCGTCGACTCGGCCGGCTCGTAGCCGACGGAGAACTCCTGACCGCCGAGGGTGACCGAGAACGGTTTGTCCAGGTGTGCGCGGGACAGCGTACGGAGGCCGAAGTCGGAGAGGAACTCGTCGGGGTCGAGCATCCGGGCGAGCAGGCGGACCACCTGCTCCGGGCCGACCATGGACAGCAGCCGTTGCTGGCGGCCGTCGGGGCCCAGGCGGCGGGTGCCGATCACCTGGGAGTACTCCGGCCGGTTGGTGAGGAACCAGCGCAGCCGGGCACCCAGCTCCGGTAGGTGGTGCAGGGTCCGGGCGGTGAGCCGCGTGGTGGCGGCCAACGGCAGCAGGCCGACGACGGAGCGGACCTTCAACGGCACCTTCGTGCCGTCGGCGAGGCGCAGCACGTCGTAGAAGAAGGCGTCCTCGTCGTCCCACAGCCCCTGCTCGTACGCGGCGGCGGCGATGTAGGCGAAGTGCTCGAAGAACTTGGTGGCGGTGTCCACCCAGGTCCGGTCGTGCTCGGCAAGCACGATCGCCATGTCCAGCAGGTTGAGCGCGTACATGCCCATCCAGCCGGTGCCGTCGGACTGCTCCAGCACGCCGGCCACGGGCAGCGCCGCCGAGCGGTCGAACGGCCCGACGTTGTCCAGCCCGAGGAAGCCGCCCTCGAAGACGTTGTTGCCGCCGGTGTCCTTGCGGTTGACCCACCAGGTGAAGTTGAGCAGCAGTTTGTGCATCACCCGGGCCAGGAACTCGTAGTCCCGGCCGCCGTCGATCTCGAACACCTTGAGCGCCGCCCACGCGTGCACCGGCGGGTTCACGTCGCCGAACGCCCACTCGTACGCCGGGATCTGCCCGTTGGGGTGCAGGTACCACTCGCGGAGCAGGAGCAGGATCTGCTCCTTGGCGAAGCCCGGGTCGACCCGGGCGATGCTCACGCAGTGGAAGGCCAGGTCCCAGGCCGCGTACCAGGGGTATTCCCACGGGTCGGGCATGGAGATGACGTCGAAGCTGGTCATGTGCCACCAGGCGCTGTTGCGCCCGTGTCGACGCCCGGCCGGCGGGGTCGAGCCCGGGTCGCCGTCGAGCCAGCGTTTGACGTCGAAGTGGTAGAACTGCTTGCCCCACATCAGCCCGGCGATCGCCGTCCGGGCGACAAGCGCCTCGTCGGGGGTGGCGGCCGGCGGGATCACCCCGGCGAAGAAGCGGTTCGCCTCGGCCCGCCGCGCCCACACCACGGCCTCGAAGCCGTCGCTGAGGTCGGCCGGGGGTGGCGGCGCGGCGGCCGGCGGCGACGCGGTACGGGTCAGCCGCAGCCGGATCTGGCGCTGCCCGCCGGCCGGCACGTCGAGCACGTAGTGCAGCGCGCCCTTGGTGCCCTCCCGGGCCGGGTTGACCGTGGCCGCGCCGTTGACGACGTGGTCGTTGATGCCGTCCTTCGGGTACGGCGAGCGGCCGGCGAGGCCCCAGAGCCGCTCGGCGTTGGTGTCGTTGTCGCAGAGCAGCGGCACCGGGCCACCGTCGCCCTCCAGCAGCAGCTGGCCGAGCACCCGGTGCTCGCCGACGAGCCGGGTGCCCTGGCCGGTGAGCCGGGGGATCCGGTCGCCGCCGGGCAGGCCCCAGGACCAGGTGTTACGGAACCACAGGGTGGGCAGGACGTGCAGGGTCGCCGGCTGGTCGCCCCGGTTGGCGACGGTCACCACCATGCACAGGTCGGTCGGGGACGCCTTGGCGTAGTCGACGGTCACCGCCCAGTACCTGTCGTCGTCGAAGATCCCGGTGTCCACCAGCTCGTACTCGGTGTCGTCGCGGCCGCGCAACGCGTTGACCGCGACGAGTTCGTCGTACGGGAAGGCGGCCTGCGGGTAGTGGTAGCGCCAGCGCATCCAGGAGTGGGTGGGCGTGGACTCCTCGTACCACCAGTACTCCTTGGCGTCCTCGCCGTGGTTGCCGCTGTCGCCGCCGAGGCCGAACATCCGCTCCTTGAGGATGGGGTCCTTGCCGTTCCAGAGGGCGAGGGCGAACGCGAAGGTCTGTCGTTCGTCGCAGACGCCGGCCATTCCGTCTTCACTCCACCGGTAGGCTCTGGACCGCGCGTGGTCATGCGGGAAGTAGTCCCAGGCCGTACCGTGCTCGCTGTAGTCCTCCCGTACCGTCCCCCACGCCCGTTCGGACAGATAGGGACCCCATGCGCGCCAGTCCTGCTCCCCCGAGTCGGCCTGGGCGAGCCGGAGCCGCTCAGCGTCGGGTGGCGAGGCGTCGGAGGACGATCGGTCAGTGATCACGTGCACATCTTTGACGTCGCCGCGGTACTTGACCACAGCGGCCATTCTCGTCGTGGCGTGTTACACGTTGCCGACGGTGGAGGAAAGTTGATCGACATTCACTTCGGCCCGCAGGTCTGTGGCGACCTGACCAGCGCGGCAAGCCGGGAGTGGCTGGTCCCCGACGGGCTCGGCGGCTATGCGATGGGCACCGTCGGCGGGCTGCGGACACGTCGCTACCACGGCCTGCTCGTGGTTCCCGGCGAAACGCCGGCCTCCCGCCAGGTGGGACTGGTCAGTCTCGATCCGGCGGTCACCCTGCCGTCCGGCGCACGGGTTCGCCTCGGCGCGCACGAGTGGGCCTCGGGCGACGTGGACCCGCGCGGCTTCGAGCTGTTGGAGCGCTTCGACCTCGTCGACGGGCTGCCCCGGTGGCGGTGGCGGATCGGCGCGGTGGTGATCGAACGGGAACTGGCCATGCTGCCCGGCCGTTCCTGCGTGGCGGTGGTGCACCGGCTGGTCGCCGGTGGGCCGGTGCGGTTGGAGTTGTCGGCCGCCTGCACCTGGCGCGACGCGCACGGCGAACGGCGCGCCGACGGCCCGGTCCCGCAGGTCGAGCCGGTGGCCGACGGCGCGGTGGTCGAGGGCGCGTACCGGCTCTCCGGCCCGGGTTGGTCGCCGGAGGGGCAGTGGTGGCTTGGCGTGCACCACCGGGAGGAGGCCAACCGGGGCCTGAACGCCGACGAGGACCTCTGGTACGCGGGCCGCTTCGCCGGTGAGCTGGAACGCCCCGGCGACACGGTGTCGGTGCGGGCCTGGGCCGGTCGACTCGACGAGGAGCCGCCCCCGGCCCCGGAGGTCGTGGCGACCGCGCGGGCGCGCAACCGGCGGGTGGTGGCGGCGGCGAAGCCCGCCGACGACACCGACGCCACCCTGGCGCTTGCCGCCGACGCGTTCGTGGTGCGCACCCACCAGGCGGCGGTCGACGTGGTCGCCGGCTACCCGTGGTTCGGGGCGTGGTCGCGGGACACGATGATCTCGTACGAGGGGTTGTTCCTCTGCACGGGTCGCGCCGACGAGGGCCGGGAGCTGCTGCGGGCGTACGCGGCGACGCTCTCCGAGGGGATGCTCGCCAACACGGCCGACACCGGTCGGGTGGAGTACAACACCGTCGACGGCACGCTGTGGTTCCTGCACGCGGTGAGCCGGCACGTCACCGTCACCGGTGACACCGACCTCGGCGACGAGTTGTTGCAGGCGCTGCGCGCCGTGGTCGACGCCCACACGGCCGGTACCCGGTACGGGATCCGCGTCGACCCGGCCGACGGGCTGCTCACCCAGGGCGCCGCCGGCACCGCGCTGACGTGGATGGACGCCCGGGTGTACGGGGTGCCGGTCACCCCGCGTACCGGCAAGCCGGTCGAGGTCAACGCGTTGTGGATCAACGGGCTGGCCGGGCTCGCCGAGCTGACCGAGCTGGCCGGGCAGAACGCCGACGAGCTGTGGCGCCGCCACGGGCAGGCCACCACCTCGTTCCGGGAGCGGTTCCCGGCCCCGACCGGCTGGCTGCACGACGTGCTCGACGCGCCCGCGCCGGCGTACCCGCTGGGGGGCGCCGCGCTGCACGACGACGACGCGTTGCGCCCCAACCAACTGCTCGCCTGGTCGCTGCCGTACGCGCCGATGGAGCCGGACGAGGTGACGCTGCGGCGGGTCGCGGGCGGCCTGCTCACCCCGCTCGGGCCGCGCAGTCTCGCCCCGGACTCCGCGGAGTTCGTGGGCCGGCACCGGGGCGGCCCGGCCGACCGGGACGGGGGCTACCACCAGGGCACGGTCTGGCCGTGGCTGCTCGGCCCGTACGTGGACGCCGCACGCCGAGGAAAGATGTCCGTCGATGACGTATTCGTCGGCATTGAGGCCCATTTGATGGAATATGGGATAGGCTCAGTAAGCGAAACGGCCGACGGCCTCGCGCCACACACCGCTACCGGGTGCCCGTTCCAGGCATGGTCGGTGGCCGAGCTGCTGCGGGTGCGGCGAAAGAGCCAGTAGCGCTTTACACGACCGCAACGGTGGTGTCGCCGCTGGTTATCGCGATCCCGGCAGGATTGGCCTCGATCCAGACGCGACGGCGACATCGACTCCGGTGTCGGTCGGCGCGCGCCCGGAGACAACTCAAAGGGGGCCGCATGTCACTCGATGCCCACGTGATCGACATCAACCCCGCCCGACAGCTGCGGGTGCTGATGCTCTCCTGGGAGTACCCGCCGGTGCTCGTCGGCGGTCTCGGCCGACACGTGCACGCCCTCTCCGTCGCCCTCGCCGCCGCCGGCCACGAGGTCACCGTCGTCACCCGCCACGCCGACGGCGCACCCCTGGAGGAGTACGCCGACGGCGTGCGCATCCTGCGCGCCCCCGAGGACCCGGTCGCCTTCCCCCTCGCCACCAGCAGCCTGCTGGCCTGGACGATGGCCTTCAACCACACCCTCACCCGCACCGCCCTGCGCGCCACCGAATCCGGCACCTACGACGTCATCCACGCCCACGACTGGCTGGTCGCGCACACCGCCATCACCCTCGCCGAGCACCTGGACCTGCCCCTGGTCACCACCATCCACGCCACCGAGGCCGGTCGGCACCAGGGCTGGCTGCCGGAGGAGATGAACCGCACCATCCACGGCGTCGAGCACTGGCTCAGCGGCTCCTCCATCCGGGTGATCACCTGCTCCGGCTACATGCGCGACCAGGTGACCGCGCTGTTCGACGTACCGGCCGCCCAGGTCGACGTGGTGCCCAACGGGGTCGACGACCGGGCCTGGCGGGCCCGCCCCCGAGCGGTCGCGTCGGCCCGCGCACGGTTCGCCGCAGACGGCCCCCTCGTCGGGTACGCCGGGCGACTGGTCTACGAGAAGGGCGTCCAGCACCTGGTACACGCCATCCCCCGGCTGCGCGAACGGCACCCGGGGCTGCGCGTGGTGATCGCCGGCGACGGCCCGTACCGCACCGAGTTGGAGGCGGAGGCCCGGCGACTGGCGCTCAGCTCGACCGTCCGGTTCACCGGGTTCCTCGACTCCACCCAACTGCCGGCCATGCTCGGCGCGACCGACGCGACAGTGGTCCCCAGCCTCTACGAACCGTTCGGCATGGTGGCGCTGGAGGCGGCAGCCGCCGGAGCACCGCTCGCCGTTGCCCGTACCGGCGGCCTCGCCGAGATCGTCGAACCCGGGGTGACCGGGGTGACCTTCCCGCACAGCGACCCGGACGCGCTCGCCGGCGCGGTCGGCCAACTCCTCGGCGACGAGGTCTTCGCCCGGCGGTTGGCCCGCCGGGCGCGCACGATGGTCGGCGAGCGGTACGGCTGGGCCACCATCGCGGCCCGCACCGCCGCCAGCTACGCCACCGCCCGCCGCGAACACGGCCCCGTGCGGGCCCGCCGCGCCGCCGCCAAACTGGCCGGCGGTCGGACCCAGATCGCCATCCCGGAGGGGAACCTGCTCACCGCCGTGCTGAAGTGAGTCGGCCGACCGATAGGTGACTTCCGATCCGCTGGTTAGGGTGTAGCCCGGACAGCGGCTGAGGAGGAGCGTGCACAGGTGCTGATCGCCGGTCGGTACCGACTGCTCGATCTGGTGGGTCGCGGGGGCATGGGTCGGGTGTGGCGCGCCCGCGACGAGATGCTGCACCGCGAGGTCGCGGTCAAGGAGATCGTTCCGCCGAGTTGGTTGACCGAGCACGAACGCGACGAGGTGCGCTCGCGCACCATGCGGGAGGCGCGCGCCGCCGCCCGACTCAACCACCCGGCCGTGGTCCGGCTCTACGACGTCGTCGCGGTCGACGGCAGCCCATGGATCGTCATGGAGTACGTCCCGTCCCGCACCCTCCAGGACGTCATGGACGCCGAAGGGCCCCTCGATCCGGCCCGCGCGGCCCGGATCGGCCTGGCCGTGCTCGACGCCCTGCAGGCCGCGCACACCGCCGGGGTGCTGCACCGCGACATCAAACCGCAGAACGTGCTCGTGGCGCACGACGGCCGGGTGCTGCTCACCGACTTCGGGCTGGCCACCTTCGACGGCGGCGACGGCGCGATGACCCGCCCCGGCATGGTCCTCGGCTCCCCGCAGTACGTGGCCCCGGAGCGGGCCGCCGAGGGTGCGTCCACGGTGGCGGCCGACCTGTGGTCGCTCGGGGCGACCCTGCACGCCGCCGTGGAGGGGCAGTCCCCGTACGCCCGCAGCACCGCCATGGCCACCCTGAGCGCACTGGCAGCCGGCCCACCGGACCCGGCCCCGCACGCCGGGGCCCTCGCGCCGGTGTTGGCGGGGTTGCTGCGCCGTCACCCGCGTGACCGCCTCGACCACGACGAGGCCCGTGGGTTGCTCAGGATGGCCGCGACCGGCCGTGCCGAGCCGCCATCGGCGACCGACCGGCTCCCGACCGACGGGCCGAGGCCGGGCCTGGTCGCCCAACCCGCCGCCGTCGACGACGACCAGGACGTCACCATCCCGCTCCCCGACCCGGCCCATAACCCCGCCACGGCCTCCCCCGCGCCGGGCGCAGACCGGGCGGCCCGGGGGCGCGCCCGCCGGATGGCACTGATCGGTGTGGCGCTCCTGGTGGCCGTCGCGGCCGGTGTCGGTACCGCGCTGACCTTCTCCGGCGACAAGCCCGACGACGTCGCCAGCTCGCCCTCCCCGCAGCCGTGGGATCGTCCGCCCGACGGCGGCCCGGGCGGCCCGGGCGGACCTGGCGGACCTGGCCCCGACGGGCCCGGGCCGCCGCCGAACGGGCGGGACGGCCCTCCGCCGCCGTTCGCGTGTGTCCGCCCGCACATCGCGGGCACGCCCGTGCTGGCCGGCGACCCGGCCCCCGGCGAACGGTTCCGACCGCCGCCGGGCTGGGTCTGGCACGCCGACACCACCGGCTTCCGGGTCTCCGTGCCGGCGACCTGGTACTACTCCCGCGACGATGGGGTGGCCTGCTTCCAGGACCCGGCGACAGGTCGGGCCTTCAGCGTCACCCCGGGCAACAGCGCCAAGCCGCTGGTCCGGCTGCGCGCGGCCCGAGACGCGGCCATCGGGGCCGGGGCCCTGCCGGCGTACGACGAGATCCGGCTCGCCACCGCCGACGGCGGGGCGGAGTGGGAGTGCCGGTGGCAGGCACCCCACGGCGGCCTGTGGCTGCACGCCCGGCAACAGGCCGTCGACACCGGCCGCTGGACGCTGGGGTGGATCACCCACGACCAGGACTGGGCCGGGGCCGCCACCGACTGGCAACCGGTGCGAGATAGTTTCCGACCACCCCGCTGACCTGCACCGTATGGCCATGATCCGGACCACCGTCCGGCGTGGATCGAGGCCGCTCAGTGGATGAGAAAGCCGCCTTTGGTGGCTATCGTGGATCCCGGGGTGACCAAGGGGGAGCGGCCGTGCAGCAGTTGCTGATCGCGGGTCGGTACCGGCTGCTCGACCTGGTCGGCACCGGCGGGATGGGCCGGGTGTGGCTTGCTCGCGACGAGATGCTGCACCGCGACGTCGCGGTGAAGGAGGTCGTGCCGCCGTCCTGGCTGGCCGAGACCGAGCGCGAGGAGTTGCGGCTCCGGACCCTGCGTGAGGCGCGCACCGCCGCCCGGCTCAACCACCCGAACGTGGTCCGCCTCTACGACGTGGTGCACGACCGGGAGAGCCCGTGGATCGTGATGGAGTACGTGCCGTCCCGGTCGGTGCAGCAGATCATCAGCGCCGAGGGGCCGCTGAGCCCGCAGCGTACCGCCCGGATCGGGCTGGCGGTCCTCGCCGCGCTGCGGGCCGCACACGCCGCCGGAGTGCTGCACCGCGATGTGAAACCACACAACGTGCTGGTGGCCGACGACGGGCGGGTGATGCTCACCGACTTCGGGCTGGCCACCTTCGACGGCGGCGACGGCGCGATGACCGGCCCCGGCACGGTGCTCGGCTCACCGCAGTTCGTCGCCCCCGAGCGAGCCCGCGAAGGGGTGTCCGACGCGCGGACCGACATGTGGTCGCTTGGCGCGACGCTCTACGCGACTGTCGAGGGGCAGTCCCCGTACGCCAGGTCGAGCGCGATGGCGACGCTCAGCGCGCTGGCCATCGAACCCCCGGATCCGATGCGTCGGGCCGGTCCGTTGCGTCCCGTCCTCACCGGCCTGTTGCAGCGCGACCCCTGGCGGCGGCTGACCGCCGTCGAGGCGGAGCCGCTGCTGCGCAGCGCGGCGACAGGCCACGACGAGCCCGGGTCCGTGCGGTCCGCGGCGGTCGCGGCGGTCCGCGGCGTCAGCCGGGCCGTCGCGCCCCACCCGACCCACCCGGAGGCCCCGCCGGGCGGCCCGGCGACGCCGACACAGCGCCCGCCACGCCGGCGACGGCGTCTGATCGCCCTGGGCGGCGCCGCCACCGCCCTGCTCGTCGCGGGAGGCGTCACCCTGGCGCTGCTCAACCGGCACGATGGGCGCACCCCACCGTCCGGCTCGGGTGGCGGCGCGTCGACCTCCCGGCCCGCGGCGTTCGCCTGCGCGTCGTTCCCCCCACCGTCGGCGACCCCGGTGGTGGCGATGTCACCACCAGCCGACGCGAAGTACGGGCTGCGCGAGGGTTGGACCTGGTACGACGACCCGACCGGGTTCCGGATCGCCGCCCCGGTGGGTTGGGCGCGCTGGACCGAGGGCCCGGTGACCTGCTTCCGGAAGTCCACCGGCTCCCGGGTGCTCAGCGTGGAGGCGGGGCCGGCCCGCCCGGACCCGGTGGCGCACTGGACGGCCGAGGAGGCTCGGCTGACCGCGAGTGGAGCCCTACCCGGCTATCGCAAGGTGGACATCTCCGCGATGGACATCTTCGAGGGTGGCGCGGTGTGGGAGTGCGGCTGGCAGAACGCCCTCGGCGTTCCGGTCCACAGCTTCCGGCTGCTCGCCAACACCTCGGCCGACCGCTCCTACACCGTCTCGTGGTTGACAGAAGAGTTCGACTGGCAGGTCAACGCGGCATACTTGCCGATGATTCGGCAGAGCTTCACCCCCACCCCGTGACCCGCTCCGATGTGGACCTTCCGGGTGATGCCCCTGCGGCGCCGACGCTGACTACAGTGGCGTAGTTTTGGGCGCTCAAGATCCCTGGGGAGGGTGAGCCGAGATGATGGGACCGCAACACGCGCTGTCCGGCGCGGCGGTGTGGCTGGCTGGCTCCTGGGCACTGGAGCAGTTCGCCGACTACCACCAGTCGCCGCTCGCGTTGGCAGTGGGCACCGCGGTGTGCGCCGGTGGCGCGCTCTTTCCCGACCTCGACATGTCGGGCAAGGTGACCAAGAACCAGGGCGGGGCCACCGTGGCCCGCACCTTCGGAGTCTTCTCACTCTTCGCCGCCGAGGTGATGGAGAAGATCTCCCTCGGGGTCTACTACGCCACGAAGCTCAGCAGGGACCCACGCCGCAACAACGGGCACCGGACGCTTACCCACACGCTGCCGTTCACCGTGCTTGTCGGGTGGGGCACCACCGCGCTCTGCGCCGCGTACGGCAAGTGGGCGGTGATCACCATCCTGTTCTTCATGTTCGGCCTGGCGCTACGCGGATTGTTCGACGAATGGGCCGAGCGGGCCGGCTGGGTGATCATCACCCTCGCGTCGGCCGGGGCGGCCTGGTTCACCTTCGCCAACCTGCCGGGCGGACGCGGCTATCCGCTGATCGGCACCGCGCTTGGCGTGGGCTGCTTCGTACACATCCTCGGCGACATGATCACGCGAGCCGGCGTGCCGATCCTCTGGCCGATCCCGATCAAACGACGCATGTGGATGATGATCGGCCTGCCGAACAAGATCGCGCTGCGGGTCGGCAGCAAGGCCGAAGTGGTCGGCATGCGCATCGCCCTGACCGTCGTCTCGGCACTCGCCACCGTCGGGCTGATCGCGCCCTCCGTGCTGAGCCGCTTCGACATCGACATATGACCGACCCCGCGCCGGTGCCGCGCCACACGGCCAGCGACCACCCGCCGGTCCCACCCGACGCGGACGAACGCGTACCGGAGTTCTCCCGCGCACTGGGCCTGCCCGGCCTCGCCGACGTGCACGTGCACTTCCTGCCGCCGCGACTACTGCGTCGGGTGTGGGCCTACTTCGACGCCGCCGGGCCGCTGGTCGGCACCGAATGGCCGATCCTGTACCGGTGGAGCGACGCCGACCGGGTCGCGCACCTGCGCCGGCTCGGCGTGAAGGCGTTCAGCGCCCTGGCGTACGCGCACCGGCCGGGCATGGCGGCGGAATTCAACCGCTGGACCCTGGACTTCGCCCGCGACACCCCCGGGTGCCTGGCCTCGGCCACGTTCTACCCCGAGCCGGACGCCCCCGACTACGTCGAGGCGGCCCTCGCGGAAGGCGCCCAACTGTTCAAGCTGCACCTGCAGGTCGGCGGCTTCGCGCCCACCGACCCGGCGCTGGACCAGGTCTGGGGGATGCTGTCCGACGCGGGTGTGCCGGTGGTGGTGCACGCCGGGCACGCCCCGGTCGGGACCGCCCACACCGGCCCCGACCCGTTCGCCGCCCTGCTCGCCCGCCACCCCCGGCTGACCGCAGTGGTGGCGCACATGGGCGCCCCGGACTACCGGGCCTTCCTGGACCTCGCCGAGACCTACGAACAGGTCCGGCTGGACACCACAATGGCGTTCACGCCTTTCTTCGAGCAGCTCATCCCCTTCCCCACCGACGAGTTGCCCCGGCTGCGCGAGTTGGGGCTGGCCGGCAAGGTGCTGCTGGGCAGCGACTTCCCGAACATCCCGTACCCCTACGCCGACCAACTGACCGGGCTCGCCCGGCTGGACCTGGGCGACGACTGGCTACGCGCGGTCTGCTGGGACAGCGCCGCCACCCTCTTCAACCTGCCCTGACCGGCACCCGCCACGCCCGCGCCCGCCACGCCCGCGCCCGCCACGCCCGCGCCCGTTGCGCCCCGCCGCCTCGCGCCCCACGGTGCCGAGCCGCGCCCTCGTCCCACACCGACGCCCTGTGCCGACGCCCTGTGCCGACCCGCCGTCGGTCCGCCGTGCGGCGCCGAGCCCTCGCGCCCCGCGCCCCGCGCCCCGCGCCCCGCGCCCCGCGCCCCG